>JAACZX010000188.1 GCA_009996555.1 Chitinophagaceae bacterium
GTAGTGGGTTTGTATAACGAAGGTGATTTTCTTGGTTATGTGGCATTGCTGGAAGCAGGATCATACAAAGAAACTGCCGAAGCAATGGAAGACAGTGAGCTGGCCATTATTCCAAAAGCGGATTTTGATGAACTGATGAACAGTAACAGCCAGGTGGCGCAGAAATTCATTCAGCTGCTGGCAAGAAATGTGGCCGATAAAGAAGAGCATTTATTAGGACTTGCTTACAATTCGCTCCGTAAAAAAGTAGCAGATGCATTGATCAGCCTGCAGAAAAAATACCAGAAAGGCGAAGATCATTTCTCCATCAACATCAGTCGTGAAAACCTGGCAAGCATTGCAGGTACAGCCACTGAATCACTCATCCGCACATTGGGCGATTTCCGTTCAGAAAAACTCATTGATATTAAAGACGGAAATATTGTGATCTTAAATGAAAAGAAACTGGAAAACCTGATCAACTAGATCAACAAGGTTATCTATAAAACAAAACAGCATCTGGTTGCATAATGCAGCAGATGCTGTTTTTGTATTGTTTAGATTTTTAGCTTGCTCAAATAGATCTTCAAACGTATGAAACATTTAAAAAATGGTCGGCCTGCCAGCATTTTTTAACAGCGAGTATCTCTTGGCAGTGTTACCAATTTTTGGTAACTTGTAACGAACACTTAATTTTATTCCATGGGACGAAACACATCTATATCACTTGGTGATCATTTCGAAGAGTTTGTTGACAAACGGGTTTCAACCGGTCGGTTTAAAAATGCCAGTGAAGTTATCCGTGCCGGTCTGCGTTTGCTTGAAGAAGAAGAAAATAAAATCACGGTGCTAAAAAAAGCAATCGTAGAAGGTGTTGACAGTGGAACGGTTAAAAATTTTGACCCCAAAAAGCACCTCTCCAGGTTAAAAGCTGCAAAACGCAAGAATGGTTAATTATTTTTTGACCAACAAAGCGCTTGAAGATCTGTCAAGGATCTGGGACTATACATTTGAAACGTGGTCGGAAGCTCAGGCTGATAAATACTATTTCATGCTCATTGATTCATGTCAGGAATTAGGCGACAAAAAAGTTTTCGGAAAATCCTATCCTGACGTACACGATGAAATATTTGGTTATAAGATCGGCCAGCATATTATTTTTTACCGGCCTGCTAAAGGCGCTAAAATTGAAGTAGTAAGAATACTCCACTCACGTATGGATCTGAGAAACAGAATTGCCGGGTTGTAGTTTTTTAAAGATAATACTGTATAAAACAAAACAGCATCTGGTTGCATAATGCAGCAGATGCTGTTTTTGTATGTGGATTTGCTTGCTACAAACTTTCAGTAAGGTACAGGTTGAAATCAGATTTCAGTTTGTTGAACTGGCGTTCTACAATTTCCATATCCTTGTGCATTTTCTTTAACTTCTTTTGCAGGTCTTTTACGCTGCTGGCATCTTCAATATTTTCTTTTTGAAGAAAACTGTCCAGCTCATGAATATCCTGTCGCAGCATATTCACGGTATCATCCTCGGCAATGAATTTGCTTTGGAAATACTCTGCCCGTTCAAGGAACTGCTCATCGGTATCGTGTTGCAGCACCTGTGCCAAACGGTTTTTTAAATGATTGTTCTCCTGCTGAATAAACTGCAGGTATCGTTTCCACGTATCACTTTCGTGCCGGAACTGGGTAAATTTTTTATTATGGGTCATAACGACTGTGATCATTTCTCTCAAGTGAACAATAGAGTTACACTGTTTAACAAAACTAAATTTTACTGCAGCGCTTGTAAATAACAGCTATCAACAGGCCTGCTGATATCAATCATACGGTTCATTTTCAGTGGCAGGGTATTGCTGTGGCTGTTTCGCCTGCCATCACAGGGCTGATGAACGGAATGCCAAGGTTCATTCCCCGCAGGATTAGCAATACAGCTGTTACCGTCATTAAATACGGAACTACTTTTTTAATGCGGCTACGCACTGAAAACGAAAAACTGCTGCCTAGTATGTTTAACAGAATCATCAAAGGAATTGTGCCAGCGCCAAAACTGCTCATGAAGAACACGCTTTCTTTTACTTCATGAAAGTTTAAGGCAGCGGCCAGGGCCACATACACCATGCCACAGGGCAGTAAACCATTTACCATACCAAGTAACAGGTAACCTCCTTTGTGTTTTGTATGCAGCGTACGGATCATTAACTGCTGCACCGCTGCATGTAGTTTTAATGTCCATGCAGGTTGCACCGCTTTTTTAAGCAGGTAATAGTTAACGATGAATAACAGGATAATACTGCCACTGATGATGGATAACCATTGCTGCAATCCTGCTATGTGCAAACTGCGGCCTGCCAAACCAAACAGCAAGCCAAAGAATGCATAAGTAACAACACGTCCCGCATTGTAGGTAACAGCTGCCAGGCGTTGTTGCCACTCTGGTAAATGCTGTACAGGCAGTGCTAATGCCAGCGGGCCACACATGCCAATGCAGTGCAGGCTGCTGAAAAAGCCCAATACTAAACCTCCTGTTACAGCTTCGGCAATCATTTTATTTCAATATGTTGTTCGTTATAATAAGTAAGATCATCTGCTTTCCATGTGATCTTTAATTGATAACCGGCAGGTAAAATTGTTTTTGCATCAATTAGCTGCTTGCCAGTTTCATCTACAGCCAGCACAAGCTTTCTGTCCTTTTTATCATCCACAGGACAATAGAGCCAGATGCTTCCGCTGATGGTTTTACCTTTCATTTCATCAGGTAATTGAATCTGTAATTGATTATCCTGTTGTGTTACCAGCACAGGGTTGCCAAGTTCGTTTGCACGCTTGGTACCATCAATCACCTGCTGGTACGCCAGTTCATCTTTATAATAATCTTTTGTTACCAGTTGAAAATCTGTGTTCATGCTTTTGTACACCATAAAGAAGATGAACAGAACAAAAGCTGTAAAGCCAAGTGTTACTTTGTGTCCCCAGTTTAATGTCATAGCTTTTTTTATTAATTGGTTGAATAGATTGGTCCGAGAAAGTTTGTTTTTACCGTCAGTATCTTTTTATCGCCTTCATACAAACCCACTTGCAACACTGTTTTACGTTGTGTGATGATCTTTTTGGGAAGAATGATGAAGAATGATCCTGCACCTTGTCCTTCTTTTTTTACATGAACTGCATTGCCCACCTGTTGAATTGTTCCGTTACTGTCTTCCAGTTTAACGGTTAAAGGAATATCGTTCATGGTTTTATTTACGATCTTGATGTTGTACAGGTTCGATACACTGTCTTTCCCTTTTTCCTGGAACAATAAGCCCGGTGTACGCATTACCGTTGCTTTGATTTCTTTTTGCGTTACCAGCAATACTGTTAACAGCCCAAGCAAAACAACCAGCAGTACACTGTACATTTTCATGCGGCGAGTGTAATGCAGTTTTTCATTGTTGGCAATGCCGTTTTCACTTGCATAGCGGATCAACCCTTTTTTGAAACCAACACTTTCCATCATGTGATCGCAGGCATCAATACAAGCTGTACAACCCACACATTCCATTTGAGTGCCGTTGCGGATATCAATACCCGTAGGGCAAACTTTCACACACTGGAAACAATCAATGCAATCGCCTGCAGCACGTTCTTCTTTTTTATTGATTTTTTTCCGCTCTTCACCACGTTTGTAATCGTATGCAACAACCATGGAGTTTTTATCAAGCAATACACCTTGCAGACGGCCATAAGGACAAACAACAGTGCAGGCCTGCTCACGAAAGAAGGCATACACAGCATAGAACACGGCAGAAAAAACAAACAATGATGCAAGAGTGCCCACGTTTGCTGCAGGGTGTTTCATCATGGCCCATAATTCCTGCACACCAATAATGTATGCAAGAAAGAAGTTGGCAATAATGAATGCCAGCAAGTAGAATACAATATGCTTTGTGGCTTTACGTACAATCTTTTCTGTTGTCCATCCGCTTTCAGCCATCAGTTTTTGTTTGGCAGCACTTCCTTCAATAGCATATTCCAGTTTACGGAACAGCATTTCCATGAAAATGGTTTGCGGGCATACCCAGCCACAAAACAAACGGCCAAATGCAGCGGTGAACAAAACAATGAACACAATGAATGTGATCATGATTATACCGAAGATGAAGAAATCCTGTGGCCAGAATACTTTGCCAAAAATGATAAACTTCGCTTGCGGAATATTGAACAGGAACAACGGTCTTCCATTCAAATGAATGAACGGCAACGTCACAAAAATGAGGAAGAAGAAAAAACTCACATAGGTGCGGATATTGTAAAACTTCCCCTTTGGTTTTTGTGCAAAGATCCATTTTCGTTTTCCTTGTGCATCAATTGTTGCCAGCCTGTCACGAAACGCTTCTCTTTTTGGTTCCTGCTCTATGTTATTTGTGTTGTTCATTTATCACGTTGCTGTTCACTACTTTTTTAGCAGCACTGCTGTCTGCTGCTGGTGATGTGGCTGCATCTTCTTTATACAACTCGCCTTGTTTTTCTTTTGCATTTGCAGGGTTGGTACCACGCAGTGTCTTAATATAACTGCTGATCTGTGCTATCTGTACAGGCGAAAAATCATCCTGCCATGCTTTCATTCCTTTTTCGGGCCAGCCATATTTAATGGTTTTGAAAATATCTTTTACACCTCCACCATGTATCCAGTAATCATCTGTGAGGTTAGGACCCACAGTACCTTCGCCGGCTTTACCATGACAGGCAGCACACATCTGAACAAATGTGTTCTTACCTGCTTCAATAGCAGCAGCATCTGTAAGTAATGTAACCGTGTTCTCATCAATGTTGTTGGCAGCTTTAGCCAGGTAAGCAGCTTTTTCTTCTTCGGCTTTTTGCATAGCTATTTCAAACTCCTGCTTGCTCAATGGTGCTGTTTCAGATACATGGTAGCGCCATAAGTATATAACACCTACAATGATGGTTATATAAAATCCATACAGCCACCATGGCGGCATGCGGTTGTCTAATTCACGGATGCCATCGTAGTTGTGATCCAGTACAATTGCTTCTTCCTGTTCCACTGGTTTAAAGCTGTTTGCTTTATCCCACCAAACTTTAAGAGAAGAAGGTTTTTTAACAGTTGATTCTTCAGCAATCGCAACGGCCGCTCTTTCTTTGGCAAGAAAGCTTTTTACAAATAATCCCATTACAATGATGACCAGGAGTTCTACCATAATTACACCTGCTAACAGCCAGAAGGTGTTAGGCGATAACCCTCCAATGGAAGATGGTGCAGCAGGAACAGATGTTGCAGCTGCATCCTGTGCTGATGTGTAGATGGGGG
>JAACZX010000557.1 GCA_009996555.1 Chitinophagaceae bacterium
GCAGCATTGGACTTCACCGTTTCAGGCAGCTTCGTCCATTTTCCTGATTTTGCCAACTGTCGGTTTAAACAATCATTGTCTTGTGCAGCAACATAAGAACAACTGATTACAAATAGGGCTGATACTATTTTCTTCATTGTATAAACGTTTGCCTGAATTAATTCGAAATTTTTCCATAAGCTGTATAACTACCGTAACTCACATCCTGCAACCACAGAATGCGTGCTCCTTTTATACAAGAAAAATAAGCGTTGTAAGTAACAGGCCTGCGTTCTATATCGGAACACCATACTTGCCAGTTGCCTACTAGTTTCCATGAGCCGTTTGCTTTTGCCTGATCAACTTTCATGGTAGTGCCTGTAGCACCACTGCCCATGGCAAGGTCCCATGTGTAGGTTTTGTTTTTTTGAAAAACATAATTCACTCTTGAAGCATAGGTTGTAGAACCGGTATATAATCCTGTATAGGTATTGTAATAAGAAGTAGAGCCGCTGAATTCATTCGACCATTTACCAACAAGATCGTTTTCACCAACTGCAAAGCGATTCATGGTTGTTAATCGCAACAAGGGATCCCAATTACTAAAATACCTGTCTGGATTATCAATACCAAATACCTGCAAAAAACTTTTTTTGTCGGGAGCAATCACTTCTATCCAACCGCTTCTGCCTTTACTGAACAAAGCTACCCACACATCTTTTTTTGTAGCGTTGTCGTTGAGCAAACCGGCAGCATATAGTCCAGGCTCTGATGCATGGTTATATCCCGGCGTTTGGTACTCACGCAAATTAGAATAACGTGGCGCCACCAGTAAGTTCCAGAATACATTTACATGTTCATCGTATTGCGAATAGTACTTACTGTCTTCTGCACGTGGATAATGCAACAGCACTTTTATATTTCCTTTTGTTGCTTCCACCCAATCATCTTTCACAACGCTTGTCCACCCATCGTCGAAATTGGAGGTGTTGAATTGATAGCCGTCATTGGAAGCTGCAGAAGGAGTAGTTTGAACAGGTTTAACCGGAGATGTTTGCTGCTGCACAGAACCTGGCGCCGAAAGATTTAACGAAGCAAGAAATTCATCCATTACATTTCCATATACAGTCGTATTGCTGAGCATAAGAAAGCTGGCGCAATTAATACCATCGCTGAATGTATTCAGTAACACCGAAGACGTGTCTTTATTAAATACAAACTTTCCAAGCCCGGTATAAAGCTTCCAACCCTGGTAAGTTTGTGTATCAATGGCCAAGGGCTCACCTGTTACGCCATAACGTTTCACCACTAACTCTTGCCATTCGCTTTTAAAATCAGCATCTGCTGTTCCCTGGCTTGCTGTTTTTTTCAGCAGATCAATTTGTGCCCAGGTACGTTGACTGTTATTTGTAACAGAGTAAAGCAGACTATTTTCTTTTGCTGACTTTGTCCATTTTTGTGGAGGAGTAAACGTGAAAATATCAAATGTCTGCTGTTGTGCTTTTGCATTGCATTGCACGAACAGGAAAAGAAAAATATAAAGTGGTTTCATGATGAATGTTTACTTAAAGTTTGATTCCCTTTAAAATGCCACTGCCTGTTGCGGTAAAGCCACTGTTGATAGAAATAGTGGCGTTAACACCACCAAGAGATATGGAGGGTTCTTTTGGTCCCACATTTACTTCACCAATATCTGTTTCAACTTTTGTATTAAGTGTATTGGTCTTTACACCTGCATTTGCTGTAATTTTTACACCTGCATCTTTTAATCCTGTACGATCAAATTCTAAAAACCCGGTTACCTCTGCTGACGTTTGTAACTGCAACGGACCTTCACCGAATTTTTTCCCTGTGCCTGCTGACACTTCAATAGTGCAGCGTTGAAATTCATCAAAGAAATTGCGGTTCTCTTCACGATCAGCTGATTTGGTTCCCCAGCCGAGTTTTACAAAATCAATTTCAATTTCTGCGATCATGCGTCCACATTCTGTTTTAATCGACGCATATCCAAAATTCATTTCGCTTTTGTAGCGGCAATTCACTTCATCATAATCGGGAAGTGTTCCGAACTTTGCAGTTGGTTTCTCGCCAACTTTTTTACAAAGGGTTGTTGGATCTCTGAAAACGATATTATCAATGGGAGCACGCAGCATGCCTATCCATTCCTGTTTGGCGAGGTTGATGTTAAGCGCAAGCTCTTCCGGAAATGCACGGTATAAATTATAATGGGCTACTTCATTAATGCGTGTGTAAACACGATCAAGATGTTTCTTAAAAAAATTCTGGAGAATACTGTTCGCAGACATCAGCAACCGGTTGTTGATTGCGTCATATGCACTGCAATAAGCTTCAGGTATTCCGAAACCTTCACCCATCTTTCCTCTGAATTGTTCATCCAGCTCCCGCATTTCTTTTCCAGCAATTTCTTTCAGGCTATCAACTGATCTATGAATTTGCACTACGGCAATACCAAATGGATCGTGCTGTTCAATGGCAAGTAAATCATCAATACGGGGCCGCAATTTTTTTTCTGCTTTTGGTGAAAGATTGACAAATACTGCTGAAGTTTTGGCACCCGTGTAGGGCGCATTCATATCGTGCTTCAACCTTTCCTGGTAACCTTTTTGAAAAGCAGCAGCAAGCACAACACCTTCCTCTGAAAGTTGCGTAGCGATCCTGTTGCATTCTTTTCTGAATTGCTCCCACTCTACCTGCGCTATTCTGCTTTCCTCCACATTCTTTGGAAAAGAAGGCCATTTAAATTTCGACAATCCTAACTCGTCGTTCTTGCGGGGAGGATTGAAAAAAATATCATCGGGTTTTAATTCATAACCGAGATCATTCAACTTTCGTTCTTTATCGCTTGTATGCATGCGGCTTATTGCCTGCTTCATTGATTTGATAGCAGCTGTATGATTTCCTTTGCTTTCTTCAATGGCAGCTTTTATCTGGTTAGCTTGTGGATGCCATGCACACAGGCGAATAGTGCTGTCGATATATTTTGAAGCCATTGTTATATCGCCCAGGCCAAACCATGCATGCGCAATGTTGTTAAGGATGGTGCTGTTTTGCGGGTGCTGTTTGTTCAAATAGTTGAGTAGTGGCAGTGCTAATTGTTCACCACCACTCATACTCAACATTGCTGCAAAATTGTTCAGGCAATCTGTATTACCAGCGTCTTCAACGCAGGCATTACTCATTAACAGTAAAGCAGGAGCGGCTTTACCAAATGCCCAAAAACCCACAGCAGCGTTAGCAACGGCCGTTGTTGAACCATATTTCAACTTGATAGATGTGTACAGTTCACTTGCTTTTACAATCATTGAAGAAGGAAACCTGCTTTGCAATTTCTGCTGAACCGATTGCAGGTAAACAGGCAAAGCTGTTTTTGTCAATGGCAGCTTTGAGATCGATGCAATTCTTACTGCATCCCGTTTTGGCACCAGCACATCAGGTTGAATGGTAGCATTTGCCATTGCAAAGTCAGCCGTTTTTTTCATTTGCTTTGCATTCGGCAGTTTAATGCCCATGCTATCCATAAACCTTTTTTCTTCAGGACTCATGTTGTTAAAAGCATCTTCCATTTCCTTCATCATTTCGTTCATTTCTTTTTGTGAAGGCGGAGGATCTTTCTTAACGGGTTTCTTTTGTGCAGAAACGGAAAGTGAACACAATAAGAAAGACAGTAGAATGTATTTCATGTATGTAATTATTGCTGTAAGAAATATGGTCAGAGTAATATTCCGTTAACTTAAAATGTATTCCAGGTTTGTCCTGCTTTAAAATCGTAACCTGTTTTACCACTTACTGTGCGAATGCCCGTTTTGAGATTATTTTGATAATAAGTAGTACCGATCCGTTCAGCCTGCAGGGTTACACTTGTGCTTCCGTTTGCATCTTGAACCGAGATTACACGAATTGCTTCAAGACGAACAGTTGACAAAACATTCCATGTTGGTTCGGCAGGCACTATATTAGTAAACACAGCATAAGGAATTGTTTCCTTACTGCCTTGCATGTTGGCTAAGGTTGCGGAAGCTCCTCCCGATGGCATCATGAACTGCACCTGTGCATTGCCGGCAGTAACGCCTGAAAAACTTGTAGCGATGATCTGCCTTTCGTAAAACTTTTGAACACTCGTGCCTCGTATAAGCTGGCCACCCGCATCAGTGATCTGCAGAAAGGTTTGCTGTTTCGTTTGTAAGGTTGCAGAGCTACTCCCTGCTACGAACACGCCAAGCAGTAAGATTTGAAATAAACGTTTCATATGTTTATTTTTTTGTGCGCCGCTTTGCGGCTGGTTTTTATTGTCACATAGTATGCCCTAAGTAGCCACCGGTTGGTATACGTTGCTTATGGGCATTTCATGTAAGATTGATTTACGATGTAAACGTAATACCGCAAATGAGTTCAGGGCTTCATGGAAAAACAGGATTTTTCAATCCTTAAATCATGGAAAGTGGGGAGAACAGTTTTGGAGAAAGTCTTTTTTATTTGTGATAAGGTAATTTTAGTTTATTTTAATTCGAATGAAAAAACTACTTCTTTTTACTGCTTTCTGGATCACTACCGCTCATGCGCAGGTGTTTATGAACAAAGACAGCCTGTTGAAATTACTGCCTTCTGCAAAAGAGAATAAGGAGGCGATTGACCTTTATATCAATATCGGTCAGCAATATGAAAACAGCACGCCAGAGCTTGCAAAATTCTACTATAAAAAAGCAAGCGACCTCAGTAAAAAGATCAGGTTCCCGGAAGGAGAAGCACGTTCCATTTTTAATTATACCTATGTGCTAAACCTGCAGAGCCGTTTCGATTCAAGTTTGCAATTAAATCTACAATCTGTTGCTATTGCAAAAAAACTGAACGATCCTGTTATGTTGGGTAAAGCACTTTTTAATACAGGAACATCGTACCGTTTGCTTTCGCAGTACGAAAATGCAGCAACGTATTACGAAGAGGGGAAAAAAGTATTTGCCGGAAACAACGACAGTTTAATGGAAGCAAGAGGATACGACATTTTACAACTCCTGTATTATGATCTGCGCAACTACGATCGCTCCATTGCTTATGGAGAAGCTGCTGTAAAATACCTTCGTACAACTGATGATTCTATATGGCTCGGCAACACACTTAATAACCTTGGCATGAGTTATTCAAAACGAAAAAACTATGTAAAAGCGGAAAGCATCTGGCAGGAAGCATATACCATCGCTAAGAACATCGGTCATATTGAAATGCAGGCAGCGCAAATGCTGAACCTTGGCGACCTGAGTTATAACAGG
>JAACZX010000189.1 GCA_009996555.1 Chitinophagaceae bacterium
AGGAAAATCACGAGCTTTTATTAATGATACACCGGTAACGCTCAACCAGCTGAAGGAGCTCACGGCTTTACTGGTTGACCTGCACCAACAGTTTGATACACTTGAATTAGGCGAAGAAAATTTTCAGCGTGAAGTGCTGGATGCATTAGCCGATTGTACAGAACGTACAGAAAATTATCACCAGCGATACATCTCCTACGCCAAACTGCGAAAAGAACTGGAACAGCTGAAACAACAACAGCTTCAGCAACAGAAGGAACAGGATTACAAACAGTTTTTGCTGGACGAACTGGAGCAGGCATCATTCAAAGAAAATGAACTGGAAGAAACCGAACAGGAATTAAAGTTGCTCAACAATGCCGGTAATATTGCAACTGTACTTACTGATGCTGTTCAGTTTTTAAAAGAAGGCGACGCCCCCGTGGTACAGCAACTGAAAACTGTACTGCAGCGTTTACAACAGTATAAAGACATGCATGCCGATCTTGCTTCTATTACTGAACGCCTGCAATCTGTTCAAATTGAACTGAACGATATTGCATCGGAACTTGACCACCTGCAAAGCAGCATGAGTATTGATGAAGCACGCATGCAGCAGCTGAACGACCGTTTAGAACTTGGTTATAAACTGCAAAAGAAGCATGGCCTTCATTCCACAGCTGAACTGCTTCAATTATACAGCCAGTTACAGGAAGAGTTACTGGTAGTAGCAAATCTTGAAACAAGTATTACAGCAAAAGAAAAAGAAGCTGAGCAGCTGAAAGCCACACTTGAAAAAGAAGCAGCAGCTATTCAGCAGCTACGTACGAAGCAGATTGAACCGTTTACAAAACAAGTGAATCAATTACTGAGCCGTGTGGGAATGCCCAATGCCCGGTTAAAAATTGAAACAGCAACAGTTCCGCTCTCTGCTTTTGGTATTGATAAAATAAACTTTCTCTTTGATGCCAATAAAAGCAACCGCTTTGAAGCCATCAGCAAAGTTGCAAGCGGTGGTGAATTAAGCCGTTTAATGTTATGTATTAAATCACTTGTTGCAGAAAAAATTTCATTATCAACCATGTTGTTTGATGAGATTGATACAGGTATTAGTGGCGAAGCGGCGAAGCAAGTAGGCATCCTGTTGAAAGAGTTGGCCGGCCGTCAGCAGGTGATTACCATTACACATCTCCCTCAAATAGCAGCAAAAGCAAGTGCCCATTACTTTGTTTACAAGCAGGAAGAGAAATCAGGCATCAAAACAAATATCCGCCTGCTCAATAAAGAGGAACAGATTGAAGCTGTTGCAAAAATGCTGAGTGGTGAAAAACCAACTGACTCATCATTGATTACAGCAAAGGAAATGGTGATGGGATAATATCACCATCTTACATATTTGCTTTTGCCTCATCAACTCTTCTTGTACGGTATTTCTTCGGCGACATACCAATAATTGTGCGGAAACGCTTGGAGAAATAATACGGATCGTCAAAACCCATACTGAATGCAATGTCTTTAATGGAACGGTCAGTAAAATCCAACTGCTGACAGGCTTTCTGCATCTTCAGCTGCAAAAAATAATCAATGGGTGCATAGCCCGTCTTTTGCTTAAAAAGATTTGAAAAGCGTGATACAGAATAATTGTACTGCTTACTGAGATCGTTCAACGAAATATTATCGTTAATGTGCTCCTGCATAAACAGAATAGCACTGTCAACACAATCAGCTTTATCAGGTGTGGCAGTTGTAGAATAATGCCTTGTATTGTAAATAAAGAGTGCAAGAAAATGCGAAAGACACATGTTTGCAAACAAGAGATTGTCGATACTGTAACCCAGCTCAAGGGTTTTGTATATTTTGGTGAAGATGGGGAGGATATCACCATCATTCTTTACATGCAAAGGTTTAAAGTGTTGCTGTACTGCATGCACTTCATTGAACTGCGGCAAAGAATCGCCGCCAAAATGTATCCAGTAAATGGTCCATGGATGATCGGTACTGCTGCCGTAAGAATGTTCCTGGTTTTGCGGCAAAATAAAAAACTCATTCGGCCCCACTTCATAACGCTGTTTGCCGATCTGAAAAAAACCATGCCCATCCACACAATAGAACAAAAAGTTTTCCGGCAACCCTTTTTTCCGATACGTATAATGATCTTTTGCTTTGGGGTAATACCCAATGGAACAAACATGCAGATGTTTGAGCAAAGAATTGCTCAACACCCTTGCTTTTAAAATGGTCTTGGGTATTTCAATACGCTGGCGGCCCAGGCCGTACCAGATATTTTTATGCGAACCTTCTTTATTTTCCTTCATGTGCAAGCCTGTATCTGAGCCGAAAATTACTAAAAAGATAGTTCCCGCAACAACCGCTTATAAAGCTAACAACTGTCATGAAAGTGCATGATGGGCAAAAAAGCGAAAACAGTATATTCGTTTCCTTTAATTGTTTATTTGCCATGGTAAAGAAAATTCTTCGACTTTCCTTTTTGTTCGCAGCAATACTACTATCTCATTCCTTTGTGAACGCTGCGATTAAACTACCTTACTTTTTTAGTGATAATATGGTGCTGCAGCAACAAACCGATGCTGCCATCTGGGGTTGGTGTAAACCCGACGGAAATGTAACGGTTACAACCTCATGGGATAACAAAAAGTATTCATTTAAAACAGGATTTAGCGGAAAGTGGAAGATCAAGGTTAAAACCCCAAAAGCCGGAGGACCTTACACAATTACAATCAGCGACGGCACTCCTGTAACATTAAAAAATGTATTGATTGGTGAAGTGTGGTTATGCAGCGGACAAAGCAATATGGAAATGCCGATGAAAAAGTACAACGTGCGGCGCAGGATACAACAAAAGCTTCTGCATGGAAAGCAGCAGAACCTGAAACTGTGAGCAACTTCAGCGCAACAGCATATTACTTTGCAAAAATTTTGCAGAAGCGGTTAAACGTACCCGTTGGTATCGTCAACATCAGTTATGGTGGCTCACCTGTTGAAGCATTTATGGATGCAGAAACATTGAAGGCATTTCCTGAGATCAAAGTTCCTTCACCAACTGACACAACAAAACTTAGCAATAAAGATGCGGCTGTTTTATACAATGGCATGCTGGGCGCATTTCTTGGTTATACCATTAAAGGGTGTTTGTGGTACCAGGGTGAAAGTAACAATGATCGTCCGAAGCAATATGAAACTTTGTTTCCTGCCTTTGTAAAACAGATACGTGAACAAAGCGGACAAGGTGATTTTCCATTTTACTATTGCCAGATAGCACCGTATAATTATAACAACTATGCAGCCGTGAATGTGGTGAATAATAATTCTGCTTATTTACGTGATGCACAGCGGAAGGCACTTGCAAAAATCCCCAACAGTGGCATGGCGGTGTTGATGGATATTGGTGAAGAGTTTAATATTCATCCCGCCGATAAAGCAACAGGCAGCAAACGTTTGGCGTATATGGCATTGGCAAAAACGTATGGATTAAAAGGTTTTGCCAGCGAAAGCCCGGCTTATGAATCAATTGCCATTAATGGCAATACCGTTACGATCAAATTCAGCAATGCTGCAAATGGTTTAACAGGTTATGGAAAGCCATTGCTGTTGTTTGAAGTTGCAGGAAGTAATAAAGTTTATCGTCCGGCAAAAGCATTGGTGAGTGGAGGAACAATTATCGTTTCATCGCCCGATGTGAAAGAACCTGTTGCTGTGCGTTATGCATTTAAAGATTTTGTGGTGGGTGATTTGTTTAGTACAGAAGGATTTCCGGTGAGCAGTTTTAGAAGTGATGACTGGTGAGTTTGAACCACAGAGGCACGGAGAGCACGGAAGTTTTTTTAACCTGACAGGTTAAGCTCTTTTTTACTGTTTGCCTAACAATTTGCAAACAGAATAATTTCACTCAACCTGTCAGGTCTGCTGCCTTTATTTCAACATCACTTCCACATCCTTCTTTCGTTCTTCCGGTAACACAATCAGCTTAATTAATTTACCATCTTTCAACTCTGCTTCAACAGTTGTGCTTGACGGTGCATGTAATTTAAAGTGTACATCTTTTTCTTTTGGCCATGCAGGGAACAACATGATACGTTGTCCATCTGTCTGCAACAACATTTCCTGCAAGCCGATCATACCACTCCCGCCCCAGTTATGATCGGGTACCCAATCGTAACCCGGTCCCCAGAAAGCAGGAAAACGACGTTCACTGTTTTGCAGTTTGAGAGAAGTTAATCGCCATGCTTCTTCGGTTAACCCTAACCGTGCAGCCCAGATATTATCCTGTTTCCAGCCAATATGACTCCGGAATTTGATCACCGACGTATCATAATGCCATGTATTCAACGCTGTATCTAATCCCGGTTTACCAACGCCAAAAATTCCCCAGGGAAATACGGGATATAGCTGTGGAGATTCAACATTGTTGATGCGCTCCCATGTTTTTGCAGGGGCGATGGTTGTGTGGCCGTTGAATTGCTGATAGCTTAACGGAGGTACACGTTTCTGTAATGCTTCAACGTATTGCTTTTGTTCAACTGATAAATTGGTTGAGAGTATTTGTTTGATGATGATTTGCATTGCAGCAACAGTTGTCACCGAATTGTTCGCCATCTTAAATGTTTCCGCAGCACTGCCGGGAAATAATACCAGCTGCCCATTTCCATCCAATGCCTTTGCGCCTCTTTGTTTGGCCAGATACTGATAATGTTCATCAAAGAACTGTAGGCAACTGACAATAAACGGAATTTTATCGCTGATGTCTTTGCCCGTGTATTCAGCTTCCATCAACATCATCAAACAAAATTCAAATACGGTATCCCATTCATATTCTAACCATGCATTGTATTCTACACCTTTATCAAAATAATCCGGACGTTTGGTGCCGTACTCAGCATAATTCGGCAAACCAAAGTTTTCCATCTGCTCTGTAAAGCAAGCACCGTTATGATTCCAGTAAACTTTTGTTCTTAACTCTGCATTCTTTTGCAGGCGTAAATAAAAGTTGAGTTGCGGTTGCAGCAAATCCCAATCACCGCTTTTAATCATGGGGAAATAAACCAACCGCTGGTTTTGTGCTGTATGCAAACCGCCGCCCCAGTTACGGTAATCGGGTGTTAATCCTTTGTTGATGGTATCGGTAAAGATGGGATCAACCGTTAATAAGCCGCCGTTGAATTTCGTTGGCCACTCTCCTTTTGCATTACAGGCGAGCATATAACGGAAGAGCTGGTAATTGCGGCCAAGTTCCCAAGAA
>JAACZX010000558.1 GCA_009996555.1 Chitinophagaceae bacterium
CCGGTACTTTTCATTTCAGGTCCAAGCTCTTTGTTTACGTTCGGGAATTTGTTGAAGCTGAACACCGGTTCTTTGATAGCATAACCCGTGAGTTTTTTCTCATATGTGAAGTCGGTCAGTTTCTTTTCGCCCATCATTACTTTAGTTGCAATGTTGAGATAAGGAATCTGGTAAGCCTTTGCAATAAACGGCGTGGTGCGACTTGCACGTGGGTTGGCTTCAATTACAAACACTTTACCATCTTTAATTGCAAACTGAATATTGATGAGGCCTTGTATTTTCAATGCTTTCGCAATTTTCTTTGCATACTCTTCCATGGTTGCAACAACCAACGGCGTAAGGTTGAACTCTGGTAACACCGCATGGCTATCACCACTGTGGATACCTGCAGGTTCAATGTGTTCCATTACACCCATTACGTGGAAATTTTCACCATCATAAATGGCATCGATCTCAGCTTCCTGGCAACGATCAAGGAAATGATCGATCAAGATCTTGTTGCCGGGCAAATGTTTGATGAGGCTCAACACTGCACTTTCCAGTTCGGTTTCGTTGATAACGATACGCATCCGTTGTCCACCCAATACATAGCTTGGACGAACGAGTACCGGATACCCTACTTCTTTTGCTACTTCAATAGCATCATCAGTCGTGTACGCAGTACCATATTTTGGATAAGGAATTTCCAGTTCTTTCAACAGATCGCTGAAACGGCCACGGTCTTCGGCAATGTCCATACTGTCGAAGGAAGAACCGATGATGCGGATACCTCTTTCGTGCAGACGTTTTGCCAGTTTGAGGGCCGTTTGTCCGCCCAACTGAACGATGACGCCGTAAGGTTGTTCCAGCTCAATAATTTCCCAGAGATGCTCCCAGTTCACCGGTTCGAAATACAGCTTATCGGCCATATCGAAGTCGGTACTAACGGTTTCGGGGTTACAGTTCACCATGATCGCCTCATAGCCACATTCTTTAATGGCCAGCAAACCATGCACACAGCAGTAGTCGAACTCGATACCCTGACCAATACGGTTGGGGCCACTGCCGAGAACAATAATTTTTTTACGTTGAGATGGAATGGATTCGTTGTGAAGGATCGTATTTGCCATTGCGGTGCAAATGTACGGGTACGGGAAAAATTTTGAGGGATTTTTTCGGCCAATTTTTGGCTGATTTTGCTAACAGGTATGAGTTTATTTAGCCTTATTGACTTTTACGTATTCTATAAAGGCTTATCCCCTTGTCGGTGGCAACCGGTTGCGGTTCAATAAAAGAACTAAGTTGGGAAAGAAGCTGGGATGTAGCTGCAGTAAGCAGAATATAATCGGGCTTATACCGGTTAATAAGTGTAGCCCGGTCTGTTTCTGTTGCGTTTGCCGAGAAGAATAATTGTACTTGCTTTTTTCGCTCCTCTGCATCTGCTACCCAATAGACAGGGTAAACTGCTGCTACCACTCTTGCACCCATGGCAGGCATAAACAAACTGGTTGACATATCGGTAAGTACAACCGATGATTTTTTTTCAAATACTGGTTCCAGAAAAGACAGGAGTTGGGCTTTAGCATCATGACTGGCCGTTTGAAATTCAACGGAGGTTGAAACGATTTCAACTTTCGGTGAAAAAAAATACTTGAACGTTTTATTTGTTTGCAGCAAATAAGGGATGGTAATCAAAAACAGTAAAGCAAACCAAAATGCTTTTGATTGTTTGATGCTGATGAGGCATTTTACAATAAGTAAATGACAGAAGATAAAAATAAACGCAAGCATTCGCCCCATACCATATGCTCCGGTAAAATAGCCAATAACAAAAAAAGCTAGTAAAACGGATACGCTTACCAGCCATGCCCATTCTCGTTTGATAGTTACTGACGGGGCAACGAAAACTAAAACAGGTAGTAGCAGCAACGGAAATAGTTGTTTGAATAAGGATTGATAGAGCGTCAGACTATCGGCATGAAATTGATTTCCACCATTAACATATTTAAGCAGTGCAAAAACCGAATAATAAGGCCAGAGACCTGCAAGTAATAAGGAAAGTATACCTGCTGCAAACAATAACAACGTTTTATTTATTAGACGCTTGCTGTTGAATTTAATTTGATTGAAAGAGGTATTATAAACGTAAAGCAGCATTGATGAGGCAAAAGCAAATGTTAAAGGGTGGCAAACCAGTATTAGCGAAAGAAGCAGAACTAGTATAATAAATAACCCAGCTTGTTTATAGAAGGTTGAGTTATTGGTAAGTAAAACTTTTGTAACACCAGCTGCAAATACCGAACAGCTAAAGGAAAATGTAGATGGATAAGATAGTATAAGTACGAAAGACCGGATATGCAGATATGAACTGTAAAGCGGTGCTTGCGGCCCCCAGAAAAATAAGATGAACAGCAGCAGTAAAAAAAAAGCTTTAGAACGATTTTTGGATTCGTCGATAAATAAACCGGTAAGTATGTAAATGGTAGCAATAAACAAGAGCAGATTAACGAGCATTGCAATGTTTAAAACTGTACTTACGGCAATGCCAGTTGCAGAAACGGCAGCGCCTAGCAAAACCATGTAAGGCGAAAAAAAAGCGTGTGGTGCATCAACTTTTAATATTGGATGCAATGGGTGCTGTAAATGAACCGAAAATTCACGAACAACCGCTTTATGTTCCCAGTAATCGCCGGTCCATGGTGCCTTATGTATTAATATAAATTGTACGAGTAAAAGTAAACAGCAAAAGATGATTGAAGCGATGAGCCAGGCATCATAATGTTGTTTCAGTTTCATAACAAATTATAGCTGTTGAAGCATTGGCAGCATCTGATCGACCATTGCAGCAGCGATCTTTTTGCTAAACGAAGGTGAGTAATGCAATGCATCAGCAAATGGATAACCTTTTTCTTCTTTTAACAAATGACCAAGAAAATAGAAATCCGGAATTGTTGTTGATTTTTTTTCCAGTTCGGGATAGATAAGTTGAAACTGAGGTCGATTATTCTTGTCGCAAACCGGATCTTTTATTATACCAGTATAATCGTAGAAAGGAACGGGTTGTAAGAAAAAACAGGTTTGCACATGGTAAGCTTTTGCAAGAGTACGGGTATGCTCCTGTGTTTTTAAGTAACTATTTATAAGCTGTTTGCTCATTAAAGTAATTGAATCTTCAGATGGTAAACGAAAGCTATGTTGAAAAGAAGATTCTAATGCTTCTGCATGGTTAACCGTGGTGGCAGCGTTGAAAATAGTTTTAAAATAATGGTTTAGCATCGGGCGTTTCTGCGAAGCTTCATTGATTGAAAGGAAATCATTTAACCCATCAAAAAAAACAGCAAGCTTAGGTTTTTTATCCTCCTGAAGCAGTTGAAAAAAAAGCATCAGTTCCTGATAACTGAAATAAGTAGGCATGCCATAGTTAACAACACGTATGTTTTTTTGAATACCTTTTTCTTTACAAAGAGTTGCAAAATAGGATGGTATTGTTTCGTTATCTGCCGCATGCACTCCAAATAAGGTAGAGCCCCCGAAAAAATGAATTGTTATAGCAGAATCGCTGCTTGTATTTGAAAATTCGGGAATTGATTTTCTTATAAACTCAGATACATTTACATATTTGCCATTTATATCTGCCGATTTGTACATTACCCATGCTGCATACTCAAATGATAATGCCTGCTTTGTTTCATGCAGCAACGTTTGTATCATTTGAGGATTTGCACCCGGTCTTATACGAAATTGATGCGAATCGATATTTGTAATAGCAGGGCGGCTTACAAACCTGCTTTGTACTTTTTTTACAAGTGCAACTGTTGCCAGTATATTTTTCCCGTTTTTTTGATAATAGACAATACTCGCAATCGATTCAATTAGGATGAATAGGACAACTATCAGCAATAACAGATAACTCAATTTTCTGCTAAAAGAAATGGGTCTTGTATTTGTCAACTTATGTGCTTTTAGGAATGATTGCTTTTACCAAGGGTTTTGTAAATTGGCTGCCTTGTACTGTTGATTTCTGTTATGAAAATACGAATTAACCTTGTTTTCATCCTGCGTTGTTTTTTTTCCGAAGAGTTTACGTAAAAAAGCAACAGGAGTTAAGATGATAAAAAAAATCAGAAATAGGAGTATACGGCTGTTAACATACCCCAGCAGTTTGGCCAGCTGCATCCAGACGATATGCGTAAAATCGCCTACGGGTCCAATAATGAAGCCGATGAAGGAAACACCTATGGGCGTTAGTAACCACTCTTTTTTAAATACAAAATAGAAGAGGGCAAAGCCGAGGGCGATAACCAGCAAGGAAGTATGTTTTGCCTTCCACTTCATTTAAAACAAGGAATAGATAAATGGCGCAACAGCAGAACTGCCACCGAAAATAAGTAACACGCCAAGTAACAGCATAACAATAATAATGGGGGCCAGCCACCATTTCTTACGTTCTTTTAAAAACGCCCACATGTCTTTTAAAAACTCAATCATAACTATTTTATTAATAAGCTGTTTAGCTTTTGTATTAATTTCTGCGCAATGGCTTCGTTCATAGCCGGCGAATAATGAACTCTGTCGATAAACGGTAATGCGATCGATCCGTCCAGCATATTTGCAAGGTATAAACTGTTGTTCATTTTTTTAAACTTCGCTTCTATTGCAGGGTTCAGTAGTTTATATGCGGGAAATGAGTCTTGGTCGCAAATTGGATCATTTTTTTGATTTGCATAGTGGTAATAGGGAACAGGCTGCCATACAAACAGAGCATCAAACCCATACGCTTTCGCAGTTTGGTTTACAGCATCGGTAGTTAATGTGTAATTGTTGAACAGAGTTTCGGCAATTTCAGTAACCGGGCGTTTATGGTCTTTACTGTAGTAATTTTTTATAGAGTCGTTTATGTTTTTTCCCCGGGCCAAAGGATAGGTTCCTTTAAAATACTCACGCATAAAACCTGTATATAATGGCTCTCGGTGAAACGGAGTAGGAAAAGAAACTACTTCGTTCAGGCCATCTAAAAAAATAACAAGGTCGGGCGACTGCTCATATAGTAACCTGTCTTGTAAAAGTTTCATTTCCTGAAAACTGATGTATGCCCTTACACCATAATTAACCACCTCTAAACTTTTCTGGTAATGATCGGCAGTACGATACAGCTTAGCAAATTTCGATGGAATGGTTTCTTCATCTGTTACATTAAAACCCCACATAGTGGAGCCGCCAAAAAACCAAATACGTAACGTATCGGTTCCTTT
>JAACZX010000190.1 GCA_009996555.1 Chitinophagaceae bacterium
TGACAAGAAACCTGCCCGATGCAAAAAACAACCGGAACGAATACCACAGCTTATCAAAAGGTGATCTGCAAAATGTACAATATGTTCGTTGGGATGGAAAACATGTTGACGCATGGAAAGAGCAACTTAACAATGCAGATATACTGATAAACCTTTCCGGCAAATCAGTTAACTGCAGGTACACCGAAAAAAATAAACAAGCAATTATTAACAGCAGAATTGACAGTACAGCTGCACTTGGCAAAGCAATGAGTGAAATAGCGAACCCGCCAAAACTCTGGATCAATTCTTCATCGGCTACTATTTACAGGCATGCAATGGATAAACCGCAGGATGAATATTCAGGTGAAATACTGAACGACTTTTCTGTAAGTGTTTGCAAACAATGGGAGCAAACATTCTTTCAACAGCAAACACCGCTTACCCGAAAAATTGCATTACGCATGGCTATTACCATAGGCTCAGGCGGTGTTATGTTGCCTTATTACAATCTGTTGAAATTTGGCCTGGGCGGCAAACAAGGCAGCGGTAAACAAATGTATAGCTGGATTCATATTGAAGACACATGCCGCATCATCAACTTCCTTGCACAGCATACAGAACTGGAAGGCATCTTTAATTGCTCCTCTCCCCACCCTGTTACAAATGATCAATTTATGCAAATACTCCGCAAGGTTACCAACACATCATTTAGCTTACCTGCACCGGGATGGATGCTGCAGCTTGGAGCAATTTTTATTGGCACAGAAACAGAACTGGTAATGAAAAGCCGCTGGGTTGTACCGGCAAAGCTGCTTGAAGCAGGTTATACTTTTCGTTACCCAGAAATAAAACCGGCGTTAGAAAATATTATACAACAAACACCCCAAAAGCAATACAAGCTTTGGTAGCAATTCACTTTTTTATTTATTGCTAACTTTACTTTATGAAAAATAGATTGTTTCTGCTGGCAGTACTCTATGGTTTTTCAACAGCAACTGCTCAAACGATCAAAGAGAATTTACTGAACAGATATTTTGATACGACAACAAACGAAAAAGAAGCCTTCTTCTATCGCCTGTCGCAGCCTTATAAAAACTATTGGGCCTATACAGACTACGATGGAAAAAACCGTATTGTAAGAACTGGTTTCTATACCGACAGTACATTTCAAACAGCCGTTGGTCCGCATGCGTTTTATTGGGAAGGGAAACCTGTTTACAAAGGAAGCTATGTGGGAGGAAGGCCAAGTGGTTACTGGTACTTTTATAATACTAAAGGCGAGGTATATGATTCGCTTCATTATGTTATAACTACAGCAAAAAAAGACAATCTGCCCGGTGCAGAAAATGAGGAAGAAGAGAAGAAAAAAACAAAACAGCTGCAGGATGAACATTTAAAAAAAGATACCAGCAAAGCGTTGGTTATTGTGGAAAGAGAAGCTTCCTTCAAAGGTGGAGACAAAGGCTGGTCGAAGTATTTAACCAGGCAGCTTAGTTTTCCTGATCTGGTACTTGCTGTAAATAAGCCACAACGAATGACAGTTGAAGTTCAGTTTATCGTTTGCAGCGATGGGGAAATCTGTTCTGTTGAAGCAATCAACAGCTCAACTCCATTGCTCGATATTATGGCGGTTAATGCAATCCGCAAAGGGCCTCGATGGACTCCTGCATTCCAAAGCGGGAGAAATGTGAAAGCATGGCGCAGACAAAAAATTACATTCACTATACCTGAAGAATAACATGAGCAAAAAAACACTTGTACTTGGCGCATCAGATCAGCCACATCGTTACAGTTACCTTGCCATACAGCGCTTGCGTGGTAAAGAGCATGAAGTTGTGGGCATTGGAAAGCATACGGGTATGGTTGAAGATGTAAGTATTGAAACTGAAAAACGCCCGATTGAAAACATTGATACTGTTACGCTCTACCTTAACCCAACACACCAAAAAGAATACTACGATTATATTCTTTCACTGAAACCAAAACGCATCATCTTTAATCCCGGTGCTGAAAATGAGGAACTGGCACAACTGGCAAAAGAAAACAATATTCAACCGGTTGAAGCCTGCACATTGGTGATGTTGAGCACAGGCCAGTATTGATCTAAATGCAGATTTTAGGTTTACGATTGCAGATTGCCGCACCCATTACCAATTGCTTATTGTTCATTGCCTTTTTGGCTATACTCTCTTCGGTTATCCCCAGCTGTTAATAAACACATAACGCCACAATATTGCAGCAGCTGAAAAGAGTTTCGTAAATTAGGGAAACCCTTTTTTTATGACACCGGCACCTATTGATGCCATGTGACCAAAATCAAATAAACAATAAGCATATGAAATGGAGAAAATTCAATGGCGAGCACATACGCATTCCCATCACGGAAGAGGTGCGTGCCGCCATCATAAGAGAAACCGATAAAGGTTTCCGGCTGAAAGTATGCATCGGCACCGACAGCCAGGTAAAAGGAATTGAAACCGAGTTTGCTACTGTGATCGTTTTCCTGCGTGAAGGACATGGCGGGTTCATGTTCATTCATAATGAAAAAACAAAACAGAAGTATTCCATTAAGGAACGCATGCTGGTGGAAGTTGCAAAGAGTATTGAAATTGCTTACGAACTCTGCAACCTCTTTACGGAGTATGATGTTGACATGGAAGTACACGCCGACATTAACACAAATCCCCACTTCAAAAGCAATGAAGCATTGCGTGAAGCAATGGGTTACATCCTGGGTATGGGCTTTGCCTTTAAAGCCAAACCGGAAGCCTTTGCCAGCAGCAGCTGTGCCAACAAAATTGTAAACTGATCTTGCTGTTTACGGTTCTGCCTCCCAACCGTGCGAACCACGGTTCATAACTTCGTCGCCTCTTAAATTAACAGATACATAATAATGCTGCAGCCACAACAGCAGCAGTTTCGGTACGCAATCTTGTTTCGCCAAGCATCACCGGATGATAGCCATCTGCTATTGCTGTTTCAATTTCACTGGTTGTAAAATCGCCTTCCGGACCAATGAGGATAATAGAATTTTCAAATTGATCAGTTTGAAAATTTGAAAATGGTGTTCTTTCAGTTTCATCACAATGAGCGATGAGTTTTAATGATTCGTCAGACGTGGGCGTGAGACGAAGAGCTTCCTCAAATTTCACCGGCTCATGCAAAACAGGCAACCATGTTTGCTGGCTTTGCAGCATTGCACTAACCAATATACCTTTCATACGATCGTAACGGAAATGCTGACGTTCGGTACGTTCGCACAACAAAGGAATGATTTCTGTTACGCCTATTTCTGTAGCTTTTTCAAGGAACCATTCAAACCTGCTTGCATTCTTTACCAATGAAACAGCAACGGTTGTCTTGCGTTCGGCTTGTGCCGTATAACTTGTGGCTTGCACTTTCACCACGCAATGCTTTTTATGCGCATCTGTAATAACTGTGGTGAGGAGATTTCCTTTACCATCGGTGAGATTAAGCTGCTCCCCTTCCTGCATACGCAACACCTGCACCACATGTTTTGATGTTTCCTCATGTAAGGTAATAAGTGAAGCGGCCGGTGTAAATGAATCAATATAAAAAAAAGGTAACGCCATAAAAAAAGTCCCGCTGTTAGAGCGGGACAAATCTATAATCGTAAATCGGCAATCAGAAATCTAAAACGGCGTTTCCTCATCAAAATTCATATCGTTCATTTTGCTTCCTTTCTGCACAAATACTTTCGGGCCATCATCGTCCTGTACCGGTTTCCAACTACCGCCACCGGGAAGACCGGGTGCACCACCCATGTCAGCAGAATCATCTTCCACAAATTTCTGAATATGTAATAATGCACGAAGCTTAATTGTTTCAAGCGAACCGTTCCTGTGTTTGGCTATACGTACGTGTGTTTCACCACGGTTGCTTTCACCAAATTCGTTTGATGTAATATCGTAGTACTCGGGACGATACAGGAACATCACCATGTCGGCATCCTGTTCAATGGCACCCGATTCACGAAGGTCACTCAACTGCGGCATCTTGTTACCATCTTTCCTTTTCTCTACCTCACGACTCAATTGTGAAAGCGCAATGATGGGAATGTTCAATTCCTTTGCCAGCTGTTTTAAACCACGGGAAATAGTACTGATCTCCTGTTCACGGTTGGTATTTTTATTCCCTGCACTTCCGCTCATCAACTGCAGATAGTCGATGATGATCAACCCTACACCATGCTTATTTACCAGCCTGCGGGCCTTTGCACGCAATTCAAAAATATTCAGTGCAGCACTGTCATCAATAAAGATGGGAGCTTTGGCCAAACGTTCAATTCCTTTTTTGTAGAGCTGTTGCACTTCATGATCTTCCAGTTTACCACGGGAGATCTTTTCCAGCATGATCTCACTTTCGGCTGAAAGAATACGTTGTACCAGCTGCGCCGCACCCATCTCAAGCGAGAAAAATGCAACAGGCGTTGGTTTGGCAGTATTGAGTGCCGCATACCGCAACAGGTTTAAGGCAAATGCTGTTTTACCCACAGCAGGACGGGCAGCCAGGATCACAAGATCGGAAGGTTGCCAGCCATAGATCACTTTATCCATTGTGGGGAAGCCGGTAGGCACACCGGTTACATCTTCCTGCTTGCTCCGCATGTCTTCAATACGCTGAATGGTTTTGATCAACACATTATCAAACGAATCGAAGTTTTTACGGAGATAGTTATTGGTAATTTCAAACAGCTTACTTTCAGCATCATCCAGCAGATCAAACACATCTGTACTCTCTTCGTATGCATCGCCAATGGTTTCACCACTGATGCGGATCAACTCACGCTGCAAAAATTTCTGGAGAATAATGCGGGCATGTGCTTCAATGTTTGCAGTAGATACAACGGTGTTGGTCAAACGTGTTACATAGTAAGCACCTCCCACCATTTCAAGTTCTTCTTTCTGCTTCAGCTCTTCCACCACCGTTAGCAGGTCAATCGGCAAACTCTTTGCCGTTAAACTTTGCATGGCACGGAAGATTCGCTGGTGAGCATCCACATAAAAACATTCGGGGCGAAGAATTTCACTGATTGCATCGAAAGCACTTTTTTCAAGCATAACAGCACCCAACACGGCTTCTTCCAGTTCCTTGGATTGTGGTGGAACTTTTCCATACACCATTGTTGAAAGATCAAGTGGCGCTTTCCGCTTTGCTTTCCGGTCTTTATTGAGATTAGTAAGGTCCATAGTTTACCTGGGGCAGACAAT
>JAACZX010000559.1 GCA_009996555.1 Chitinophagaceae bacterium
ATGATTGAACCGGCCAGCGGTATATTGCTCATATCTGATCCCTTTTTAAGAGATCCTAATTTCATGCGCACAGTTGTACTCCTTTGCGAGCATGATGAAGCAGGCAGTTTTGGACTCGTGATCAACCGTACGTTTGAACAAACCCTTGATCAGCTGATTGCTGATCTGGAAGGTCATTCGGTTCCTGTTTATTACGGCGGCCCCGTGCAAATGGATACACTACATTTTTTACATCAGCTACCCGATGAGATACCCGGCGGACAGGAAATAACAAAAGGAATTTTCTGGGGCGGTGATTTTGAAATGGTAATGGGTATGTTGAAAAGTGAAACCCTTGATCTGAATAAGATCCGTTTTTATCTTGGTTACAGCGGATGGAGCAACGGACAACTAAATGATGAAATGAAGGAGAAAAGCTGGCTAACGGTAAGCGCCAGCCGAAACCTTGTTTTCCATAAACAAACGGATGCCATCTGGAATGAAGCGGTAAAATCAATGGGCGGACAATATGGACAACTGATCAATTACCCAATTGATCCACAGTTGAATTAAAGCTGGTTTAAAGTTTCAAGTTGAATGTTTAAAGTTGATACACGTATGCAAGAACTTTAAACATGAAACCTTAAACATTCAATAGAACTATACTTTCACTCTCGAAAAACTTAAACTCTTCACCATCCAGTTCGGCAATGGCTTTTCAGGTTTCCTGTTTTTAAGATTTAAATACCAACCGATCTTTTTGAGAATAGGTACACGATGTGTCTCAACATATTCAATCCATGTACCATCGGGATCTTCGTTATACGAGAAGTGACCTGCAGCTTCACCCATATCGAAACTGTTGGCACTGTCAACGGTGAATGGATGACCATTTTCATTACAGATACGTTCATGTTCTTCATACCCGTTGATATCAAAGCATAAGTGGATATATCCCTGATCGCCCCAGTAACGGTTTTCAAATATTTTCTTTGCGGTGCGATCAGTTACTTCAACCAATTCAATATAAGTTGGGCCAAGTAATCTTGAGAACGCTCCTTCCTGTTTACGTGTATGCCCAAGCATTACACGTTTAAAGTGATGCTGACCACCTGGCATTTTGCTGAATTCATCGTAATGGCCTTCGTCTAAAAACAATTGCTTATCGTAGCCCAATACCTTTTCATAAAAAGGAATTGCTTTAGCAATAGAACTTACACCGATTGTAACACCACATACTCCACCGGTATGTCTTCCCGTATCGCCAAACCAATTATCATCGGCCATTACTTCAAAAATATTTCCGTAAGGATCTTTTAAGAAGAATGATTCAATGCCGCCGGGATTTTCTTTTGGTGCACTTAATAAATTCAAACCTGCTTTCTGATACTCAGCATAAGCAGCTTTTACATTCTTACATTTTATTTTGATGACGAAAATGCCTGTATCGCCCAGCTGTACTTCAAAAGCGGCAGGTTGCGATTTGCGGCTGCGGTATTCCCAGATTTCGAAACCACCGCCACCCTGCATATTCAATGCAAGAATTGCATAACGCTCATGACCTTCACCACCGGTATAACGCTTCATCAGCTCGGCACGGGCTGCATCTTTAAACACCACCACATCGGTTCCGAAATGTTTGTTATACCATACAAAGGCTTCGTCGGCATTTGTTACACCGATCCCTACCTGCTGAATACCACTGATGATCCTGCGCATATCATTTTTTTTGAAGTGCGTGAAGATAAGAAAGTTGAAGAAAAAGGAGCAGCTGAAAAGGAAGTTTTTGAACCACAAAGACACTAAGACGCTACGCAGCACAAAGAATAAAAACCCGCATTTCTCTTCGTGTATCTTCCTGTCTTCGTGCCTTTGTGGTTCAATTTCTTAATCAAGCTGTAATTTCTTTTCCTTTGGATATTTTACACTGTACTTCAGTTCCATTTTCTTCATTTGTTTGGGATCAATTGTATATGTCCAGGTAACGATCTTTGTTTCATCATTCAACTTTGCTCCTTCATGTTTCAGATCGCCCACTTCAATTTCCTTCAAGGTAGAAATGGGGAATTGATCTTCCACAATAATATTCACCGGCACATTTTTGTTATTGCGGACAGTTATTTCAAATTGTTTGCTATCTGTACGGTTACCACCGAGGAACTTTTTATTACTAAACTCTTTCAGCAATGTTCGTTTTACTGTAATACCTTTATCTACACCCAATGAAAGCGATAAGGTATCCGAGTCCGTTGAAAGATCGAGATAAGACTTACCAAGGAATGTTCCTTCAAAAAACAAATTGGTTTCGCCGGGAATTAAATTCAGATCCTGCCAGTTGATAAGCTTGGCTGTGAGATAAGCAGCTTCATCAAGTTTAGGTGCTGTATAATATTCATAATATGCGTTGATACTTTTTTCGTTGATACTGATGGTATTTATTTTACCATCGTTATTCACAGTTGCAATTTCCTGTATCTCGTATTGGGTAGTGATGGGTTGGAAAGTGGTGATGACTTGTAATGGCATCGATTTTGCTTCCTTTTTCATTGATGAGGTTCCTCTAATTTGTATACCCGGAACAGCACCTGCAAGATCACTTGTGCCATATCCAACAACAACTACTTCCTGTAAATTATTTGCCATTGGCTTCAATGCAACATTCACAAAACTTCTGCCTGCCGCAAATTCGTAGCCCTCGTATCCAACAAAAGATACTGCCAGAGTTTGTCCGACCCCGTTTGCTTTAATGCGATAAAATCCATTCGCATCAGTAATTGCAGCCTGGTTCGTTCCCTTCACTACTACACTTGCATTTGCAAGGGGAACACCTTTGTCATCTGTTACTCTTCCCATCAGCATTTGATCACTTCCGCCAATATACCATTGCTTCATATAGTTGCTCATTTGTGCATCGGTATATGAAATAAACCATGGATTGATCAACGGCTTTGAATTATTTTCATTGGGATTACCGGTTGATAAAACAAGTTTAATGTTGTTCCAGTTCTCACCACTTGTCTGGTACACATTGGCATTCATTTCCAGTTGCAGGTTACTCACCACATCTTTTACACGAATATTATAAGTTGGATACCAACCGGCTTTCTGCACGAGATAAGTTATTTCAAATGGAACTGTTGCTGTTTCTTTTACATCGGCCAGCACCACAATTTCATTGGTGGAAAGATCGAACCTGCGGTTCATTTCTGCTAACTGGTTGTTGAGTTTGTTGCGTTCTTTATTCAATTCTTCGATCTCTTTTTGCAATGCCAGTTGTTGTTTCAGCACTTCGGTTAAACGTTGCCGTTGAAAGTCGAGTGCCTGTCGCAATTCTTCCGGTTTTAATGTAACAGTGGATCCTGCTATCTGCTGATTCTTGATCAGCATCGTTTCTTCCTGTTTAAACACATCCAGCGTTTTGGATGTGATGTTGATCTTATCGTTGAGGTTATTAAACTTTTCCTGCAGTTGTTTTATTTCCTCCCTTACCTCCTGTTCCTTTAAATAATCACGCTGTACCCGCACCGAAAGAATGATCAGCTTACCATCGGCTTTCACCTGCACACTCTGCTTTTCAATATCAGTTGAAATGCCGGTGAAAACGATCTCCTGTTTACCTGTTTGAATGGATTGTTTGCCTGTACGTTTCACCTGTGCACCTTTGGTGAATACGGTTACCTGCTCCATTTTGGTTTCAATGGTTGTGCGTTTTACCTGTTGCGCTATTAATAAAAAAGGGCAAAGAAGAAGCGTAAGAAATGCTGCTGCTGTTTTCATAAACAATTGTTTTATGAACGATGGATGCAGCAGAAAGAAAGATTACATAAAACAAAAAGTCCCCCGTAGTAAACGGGGGACTTTTAATCTTCTTATCTGTAAAAAATTATACAGCCTCGCTTCCTTCTACCAGTACTGTTACTTTATTGTTCAGCACTTCTACAAAACCACCCTGGATCCTGTACGACTCGGTACGGTTCTTTTCAAGCAATACTTTTAATTGTCCTGCTTTTAAAGCACTTACCAACGGAGCATGGTTATCGAGCACTTCAAAACTACCATCAACACCGGGCAACTGAACGCCGTTCACTTCGCCGCTGTATGTTTTTCCGAGTGGAGTTAATATTTCGAGATTCATAATTTGAAAATTTGTGAATTTGAAAATTTGAAAATTGATGGGTTTCATTTTCAAATTACCCCATCTTCAAATTTTCAAATTGAATTATCCTTTTGCCGCTGCCATTAACTTCTTACCTTTTTCGATGGCATCTTCAATTGTACCAACAAGGTTGAATGATGCTTCAGGATATTCATCCACTTCACCATCCATGATCATGTTGAAACCACGGATCGTGTCTTCGATGCTTACGAATACACCTTTCAAACCGGTAAACGCTTCCGCTACGTGGAATGGCTGCGAAAGGAAACGCTGTACTTTACGTGCACGGAATACAGTCATTTTATCTTCTTCGCTCAATTCATCCATACCAAGGATAGCGATGATATCCTGCAGTTCCTTATAACGCTGAAGAATCAGCTTCACACGGTTTGCAGTATTGTAATGTGCTTCACCCACAATTGCAGGCGTAAGGATACGTGAAGTAGATTCCAACGGACTTACCGCAGGATAGATACCAAGATCGGCGATCTTACGATCCAATACCGTAGTAGCATCCAGGTGAGCGAAAGTAGTTGCAGGTGCCGGATCGGTCAAATCATCCGCAGGTACGTATACCGCCTGTACAGAGGTAATAGAACCATTACGTGTTGAAGTGATACGTTCCTGCATCAATCCCATTTCCGTTGCAAGTGTTGGTTGGTAACCAACCGCTGAAGGCATACGGCCTAACAACGCAGATACCTCAGAACCAGCTTGTGTGAAACGGAAGATATTATCAACGAAGAATAAGATATCTTTTCCTTTACCGGTACCATCCCCATCACGGAAGTACTCAGCGATTGTTAAACCAGACAACGCCACACGTGCACGTGCACCCGGAGGTTCGTTCATCTGACCAAACACGAAGGTTGCTTTTGATTCTTTCAAACCTTCCATATCCACTTTGCTCAAATCCCATCCACCTTCTTCCATGCTGTGCTTGAAGTTGTCACCATATTTCATGATGCCTGCTTCAATCATTTCACGCAACAGATCGTTACCCTCACGAGTACGCTCACCCACACCGGCAAATACAGAAAGACCACCATAACCTTTTGCGATATTGTT
>JAACZX010000560.1 GCA_009996555.1 Chitinophagaceae bacterium
ACCAATGATGAAGGATTTTTACATATTGTGATCTATGTGAATCCGTTTCAGTTTGGCTGGATCACTCAAAGTCCCGTTTTTAAAATCCAAGGCCTCGTGCATTTTTAAGTGTTTTCACTTATTCACATTTTTCTCACATCGCACATCTACTTGCGTCTTTTCCGTTGTCGAGCAGCGTTAATTTCCCATTTTTTAAATAGTAATTTTACGTAAAAATTATCGTATTATTGCTTTAGTCAAATTACCTATTTACCAAATTTAAAGGTATAAGTAATTGTAAAAAAGCATTTTATGATATTGTTTACCAGTTATTCACATTTCATCCTCTTGCATAGGGAGGCATTTTTTCAAAATTTAGATGCCTAAACTTCACTTCTAAACCTACAACTATGCAACAAGAATTACTTCAAAAACCACAAGTAGAAACTATTGGCCGCCACATTGGATTTGATGCTGGCGAAGAAATGGCTAAGCGCTTTTTCGACAAACATCCTGAGCAACAGTACGGCAACACAATTGGAAAAGAGCTGATCGAAAAGATCCTTTCTCAACCTGGTTGCGCTGGCGTTACAATTGTTCCCGGTTACAACGAGCAAGGCATCCGTCAGGCAATCCTGGTAGGCGTTGATGCTAACATGAACCCAATTTTAAACTACAACGTAGTAAATTCTACAGGAGAACTGGAAGTAGAAGAAGGCGTTGTAGGCGACCAGTCATTTAAGACTGCTGGTTGGTAATCCTAACATTCTTAAGTCTTTAAAAAGTTCTTTATATTTGGCTCCAAAACTGTTTTTTGGAGTTATTAGAAACTATAGCAAGACTTTCGTTATTATTACCCAGTTTTCTCTTTTTTCTTCGCATTAAGTCGCAGAAAAGAGAAAACTGGGTAATTTTTTTATTTTTAGTGTTTACGATTATCCAACAATTTGCGGTTGTTGTTGCTATTAAAAGTCATAATGATCATATTTCAGATTTAATTCTTGAGTTCAACCCACTCACATACTTAGTCTTTCTTTACTTTTTTTTTACGAATGTACTCTTCAGTCCAATCAATAAAAGAATTGTGTTGATTTGTACAATCACTTTCGCACTTTTACAGATACTGCCTCTTACTATAAAGATTACGAGCACTCTTTACTCTATCATAACTACAATAAACACGCTGTTCATTTTGCTTTTTTGCCTTTTATATTTCTTTGAACAAATCCGATTCCCTAAAACTGTGTTTATTTACACCCAAAGTTCATTTTGGTCTATTGTAGGTCTTTTGGTTTTTTCTGCCGGAACTTTTTTTATTTTTTGGTATAACACAATTGTTAAGCATTCCGAAATTTTTGAAAATCAATATATCGTTATTCATGCCCTAATTTTCATTATAAGAAATGTATTATTTTCAATAGCCTTTATTATTAAACCGGAAAAGCAAACTTTTTCTGACAATCAGTTATCCCTAACCTAAACTAACACGAACCAAAACCACTGCCACAACCCATGTTTTTTCTACAAGCCACAAACTCCACTAACGTAACCTATGTTGTGTACTTCGGTACATTCGGGATGTTGTTGCTGGCAATAGGATTGATTGTATTCATTGTCTTTCATCAGCGTAAAGTCATTTACTTTCAGTTACGGATGAAAAAGATGCAGGAAGAACAGCAACAGATGATGCTGCAGGCTTCTATACAAAGCCAGGAAGAGGAACGCCAACGCATTGCAGCCGATTTACACGATGATGCAGGTCCATTATTAGCCACCGTGCGTTTATACCTCAATGAAAATCTTATTCACCAGGACCAGGGAACGCAGTTGCAAAGCATTTATAATGCAAAACAGATCATTGATGATACCATTCAACTGATCAGAAATATGTCGCACAGCCTTATTCCGCCTACGTTAAAAAACTTTGGGCTTGAAAGTGCGGTTAACGATATGTTTCAAAAAATCAACGGAAGTGGTTCTATCAGCGCAAGCGCCCGTTTCCATGACTATAAACGACGTCTGAAGCTCGAATATGAATTATCTATTTTCCGTGTTTTGCAGGAGTTGGTCAACAATACCATAAAGCACAGCCATTCAAGTTTTATTCATCTCACTCAAAACAAAACTGATCAGTATATTTACATACGCATGCATCACGATGGTGAAGGGCTTACACAAACCGAGTATGAAAAGCTGAGAGATACCCCGGCAGGAATGGGATTAAAAAACATTTACAGCAGGGTGAAAATATTGAACTCTAAAATTCTGTTCGAAAAAGATCCATCAAACACATACTATAAGGTTACTATTGAGATACCAATTGATGCAATGTTATAACAGGGTAAAACATTAACTTTACAGTCCTTGATCTTATGAGTACGATTAAAGTTGCAATAGCAGACGATCATCAAATTTTCCGAAAAGGTGTAATCCTTTCACTTCGTACGTACACGAATATCAGTTTCGTTCTTGAAGCTGAAAATGGTGAAGAATTATTGGCTGGACTGGCAGAAGCAGATCCGGATGTTATACTTATGGATTTACGTATGCCCGGCAAAGATGGAATAGAAACCACCAAAGCCGTAAATAAGCTATACCCCAATATTCATGTACTTGTATTAACAATGTACGAAGATGAGCGCTTTGTAACTCATCTCATGGAAAATGGAGCAAACGGCTACCTGCTGAAAAGTTCTGACCCAGCTGAAATCAGAAAAGCAATTATTGAAGTATATACAAAAGGATACTATCTCAATAACTTTGTGAACAGGATTCTGCTTAAAAAATCGCATAACAAGGTAAAAGCGATCCCCACATTAAACAGCGAAATACAGATCTCAGACAAAGAAAAACAGGTTATACGTCTGCTGTGCATGGAATATACTGCTCAGGAAATTGCGAAAGAAATGGAGATCAGCGCAAGAACAGTAGAAGCCATTAAAGACCGGTTGATGGAACGCTTTGGCGTTAAAAACTCCGTTGGGCTTGTGTTCTTTGCAATGAAAAATTCATTGATCGATTAAGCCAGCATTGAGCGGATATGCTCCTCTGAAAGTGATTTCAGAAAGAAGCTTTCTATATATTTCGCCAGTTTAGGATTTATTACACTTAATCGTTTAAGGTCCTCCATACCAAAATCGTACGCCTTTTTTACAGCTTCAGCATTATCGCCAAGCTCAATAATCATATTTTCCTCGCCATTACGTCTGTCTTCTTCAAGGTCTTTAAAATCATCGAGCAATAAAATTGGTCTGGCAAGTGCATACCAAAGTGGCAAAAAATTGTTTACCCATTCATCGGTAAGTTCAAGATCGACCAATGTAAAAAGAAAACTGTCTGAACGGGCTAATGCTTTATGCTCTGTTTCAAATGTAAAAAAGGAAGTTGCCTTGCCGGAAAACAAAGCAAAAAGATCTGCGGCAAGATGAGGTTGTTTCACTCTATCCTTAAGTAACATCTTGCAGGAAGTTAAAAATTCGTCGAAACCAATTTCGTTCTTTTCAAACCGGCCCACTTCATGAAACCCTTGCTCCATCAGTGTTACATGATCATCATGCAGCAATACATCAAGCGGCACGCCACATTTATGAACAAGATCAAATAAAAAAGGGATTGCCTGGAAACCAAAGCCACGTGAAATGTAAATACGTTTATCCTTCCAGTAAGCATTATTGGCGGGCACTTTTCGTTCATTAGCAAAATAGCGAGCAATCTCACTATTAATTCCCATTTCCGATTCTAGCTTTTGGGCTGTTATTACCATCTTGCTTTGGTTTAACGGTATCAGTTGTTATTTTGGTATTCTCTCTTTCAAGCACTGCAGATATCGAGTCAGTGATGGGTCGTAAAAGATCCGGCCTGCTCAAATAATAATTATAGCTCCGCATGAACTCATTTTTGGTTACGCCATACTGTTCAAATATCTTCAGGAAGTAAGCCGCATTCGCATCTTTTATTTTGAGTGCCGTGTCTTTAAAGGAACGTTCAGTATTCAACGCATCAGCAAGAAAAACATCAGTAAGCATTTTCTGAAATTTCTCTGGCTTAAGCACATGGTCCGGTACTGTTTTACCATTGGAGCAAGCAGCAACAACAAAGATCAACATCATCACAAAAACATTTCTCATCGTATTTCCTGCTTATATTTATTTGAATTGGTTACATCAAGACGGCTTAATATTTCAACCATTTTTGTTTTTTCCTGCGGGGGTGCTTTTTTAAACAAATTGATCAACTCATCTGCCTTGCCCAGCATAAAAAACTGTACGATCATCAGGTTAGGAGTTTCCCTGTTCAGGTTGTCAAGATAGACCAATGCATTGGTTACTTCGGTACGGGCACCTGTTTCATTTTCATATAAATAATCAAGTCCCTTTCTGTAATAGTTGTAATACACATCATGAATGATGGTGTATCGGTTATTGATCAGATTTTCTGTGAGCCAATACCTGTTTCTGTTATTATTCTCAAACGATTTCCATCCTGATATTTTACTGCCATCAGGCGCATTGTTCACAATATTCAGCGCTTTTTGAAAATATGGATTGCCTCCCTTTAATGAAAAAGAAGCATAATCAAACCCTACGATCAAATAAGCATAATAAGCCATAACTGCTGTAAGGTTTGAAACCAAAGGATCTGAACCAGACACCCTGTTTTCATTAAACTCCATTGGTTGCGACTCAATGTATTTAAAATCTAAATTGGGATCCTTGAAGTTGATGATAGGCGACACATACGAAGTTGAGTATACCGGACGTGCTGCCTGTATGGTGATGCTTGCTGAAAAAATATTTTGCTCAGGCATGCTTTCAAGGTTAATCAGAAACTGGCAGTTTATCTTTTCGTTTTGCTTAAAATTATCTGCTGACCACCGGCGATTATTAAGAAAAGAGGTTAATGAAGCTTCAAGCGTACGGAACATTTTCCGGTCAACAGTAGTTGGTATCTGGTTATCTATTACACGTACTCGTGCATTCAACTCCTGTGCTGTTGTATTCAATGCTATAATGCAAAAACAAAAAAGAAGAAGACTACTGCGCATGCATCAGGTTTTTAATTGTATCCACGATATCCTTCGCTACTTCACGTTTACTCTTTACCGTAAACGAATATTCCTGTTGGTTCTTATCGAAGATGGTGATTTTATTTGTATCGCCTCCAAAGCCAGCTCCTTTATCATTTAATGAATTCAATACAATCATGTCGGCATTCTTCGAC
>JAACZX010000561.1 GCA_009996555.1 Chitinophagaceae bacterium
GGTAACGACTGAGCAACACCCTGTATTGAACCTTGTATAAATTCTGTTCAACCTCTTTAAAGAAATCATTAATGCCTGATGCAGTGCCCACACCTTTCCACAATTCATCATATTGCTGTTTGCTGAGGTCGATGATTGGTTTATGAATGGGGAAACCGGTTTTTGCTGTTGCTTTTATAAACTGTTCTCTCCACCAACCTAACTTTTCTCCTTTCCATGGAGCAACGGCACCTTCATACACACTTAAACTTTTATCTGGTATAACCAGGTCTTCATCAATACCCAGCACCTGGCTGAACCCTTCACAAACAGGACAGGCTCCATAAGGGTTGTTGAAAGAAAACAGGTTGGGTACAGGTTCTTCAAACTTTATTCCATCCAACTCAAAGCGATTGGAGAAATGCAGTAACTCTTTGCCATCAATTTCAACAAAAGCCTCACCTTCTCCTTCAAAAAAAGCGGTGCCTGCACTATCGCCAATACGATGCAATTCATCTTCATCAAAGGCTTTACCCACCAGACGATCAACCAACACATAAATGATGGTATTTGCATTGGAAATATTCAATTGGGCATTCAACTCTTTATCACTTAACTCAAGCAGATCTTCAATATGAAGTGTTTCTCCTGTTTCGTTTTTTTGTTTTCCGGCAATACTTTTTTTATATACCCTGGTAAATCCCTTTTGCAACAGAATATTTAACTCCTCTCTGCTGCTTCGTTTTGCATGAACAGGAAATTTTACCAACATCAAAATCTTTGCACCTTCTTTCTTTTGTGCAATTGCCTGTACCACATCTGCCACATCATCCTTCTTTACCTCTCTGCCACTTACGGGAGAAATGGTTTTGCCAGCTCTTGCAAACAGCAACCGCAGGTAATCATAGATCTCGGTCATACTGCCCACCGTGCTTCTTGGAGTTCTGGTAATCACCTTTTGTTCAATAGCAATTGCCGGACACAAACCTTTGATGTAGTCAACATCAGGTTTATCCATCCGGTTGAGGAACTGCCTGGCATAAGCACTCAGGCTTTCAGCATAACGCCGCTGTCCTTCGGCATACAATGTATCAATGGTGAGCGATGATTTGCCGCTGCCCGAAACCCCTGTTACCACAATCAATTTGTTACGGGGTATCTGCACCGATACATTTTTCAGGTTATGCACCCTTGCCCCTTTTATGTAGATATCTTCCTTTTTTAAAGGAACTGAAAGATCGATCTTCTTCTTTTTTGCCGCTGTAGCCATAGAAAAACAAATTTAGCTGATAAACAAATCGAAGGAAGAAAGTTGCTAAAAATTTGTGCATCGAAGTTTTTGGGACTACAGGCATTTTAAAGACTGGCTGTCCAACTTCTACGACAGTACGGGGAAAATACTATTAGAGCGCTGCGGGGTAATACGTTAAATAATCCTGAATGTTGGAAGAATGAAATAATTCTATTATTTTTATTTCGAAATTCAATATTCAAATCAGAAACCCAAATTTCTTCTGCCTATAGCATCAAACTTCTACACAACAATTTCAGTATTGCTTATTAGCTGAAACCCTTTATTGAAAACCATCAACCGTAGAAGTGTATGCATCTGTATCAACAATTTACCGATCAACAACTCGTCCACCTGTTTAAAGACGGTGAAGGAGAAGCCATGGAAACCTTAGTGCTGCGTCATAAAGACAAGCTCTATACCTCCATTTTTTTACTGGTGAAGGATAAATACCTGGCCGAAGACCTCTTCCAGGATATGTTCATTAAAGTAATTGACACCATTCGTGGCGGGCGCTATACGGAGGAAGGGAAATTTCTTCCCTGGGCTATGCGTATTGCTCACAACCTTTGTGTGGATCATTTCCGCCGTGTAAAGCGCACCCCTACCATTAAAACAAGTGACAACCACGATATTTTCGAAGTACTCAATTTCAGTAATGAAAATGCTGAGGAAAAGATGATGAAAAACCAGAGTTATGACCGTATCCGCCGGATGCTGGATCTGTTACCTGAAGAACAACGTGAGGTGATCATTCTGCGTCATTACGCTGATCTGAGTTTTAAAGAGATCGCTACGCTTACCAACTGCAGCATTAATACCGCTCTGGGCCGCATGCGTTACGGACTCATTAACATGCGTAAAATGATGACAGAAAAACAAATCGCTCTGTAAAAATCATTTCCTTTAAGAGAGCCTGACAAAACCAAATCCCTCCGCTTAGCGGAGGGATTTTTATTTTATGCGTCAAAAGTTCTTTAACTGTTTTAAGACACCTTATTTCCCATTTTTTCCAAATGCATCAAGCCCGCACTCCAGCCACTGTTTAAATGCCGATGCACTTGGTGTATATGCTTTTGTTTTGGTTAAGGCAGTTTCATCTAACCCTATAATTGCGTACTGCGGCTGAGCAACGGCATCAAAATTTTCGCTTTGGAAAGTAGCCCATTTATCACCTACCGTTACAATTTCTTTCTTTCCACCGGTTTTGGTTGTAAATGTTTGCTGTTGCGCTGCTGGTAACACTTTCCGTTCATCCACATAAAGCGATACCACAATAAACTTATTCTTCATTAATTCAAGCACTTCAGGATCTGTCCAAACGTTCTCTTCCATTCTACGGCAATTCACACAAGCCCAACCGGTAAAATCAATCAGCAAAGGTTTATTCTCTTTTCGTGCAAGTGCTAATGCTTCTTCATAATCCCGCAACGGCTCCAATGAATTTTCGCAGTTTACAGGATGTAAATAAACACTGTAACAAAGCGGTGGCGGAAACCCACTGATCAGTGTAAGGTTTGCAGCTTTTGTATTGCTTACGCCAGGAATCAGGTAAATGGTAGCGGCAGCAAACAGGGCAATAAACGTCCAGCGTACGCCACCAATTTTTATCTTCTTATCATCATGCGGAAATTTGATAAATCCAAGAAGATAAAGAACAATCAGTAATCCTATGACCACCCATATACCAATAAATATTTCACGAGGTAACAGGTGCCATTGCTTTACCAGGTCTGCGTTGCTTAAGAACTTCACCGCCATTGCCAGCTCCAGGAAACCCAGTACCACTTTCACTGTATTTAACCAACCGCCACTTTTGGGCAATGATTGCAACCAGTTAGGAAACATGGCAAACAATGCAAATGGTAAAGCAAGACCTAAACCAAAGCCACCCATTCCAAATGTCAGCTGAATAGCACCACCGTCTTTTGTAAGTGCACCCGCCAGTAAGGAACCAAGTATAGGACCTGTACAGGAGAACGAAACAATGGCTAATGTAAGCGCCATAAAGAAAATGCCCAACATACTTCCAACACTTGCCTTTGCATCGGCCTTGTTCGCAAAATTGCCCGGTAGTGTTATTTCAAAATAGCCAAAGAACGAAATGGCAAACACCACAAAAATGATAAAGAAAATAATGTTGAGCCAAACATTGGTTGAAATGTTATTGAGTATTTCCGGATCGGTTTGGTCGAGCAAATGAAACGGCAAACTCAACAATATATAGATGAGGAAGATAAAAAAACCATAGAGCAATGCATTACGGATGCCTTTGCCCCTGCTGCCACTCCGCTTTGTAAAAAACGAAACAGTTAACGGTATTAACGGAAACACACAAGGCGTCAGCAACGCAATAAAACCGCCTATTAAGCCCAGCAGAAAAATACCCCACAGGCTTTTTCCTTCGGTGCCTTCATCGCCGCAATTATTTACTGGATTATCAATATCAATACTATTGATCTTGATGCGTGCCGTTTGCGACACGCCGCCTTCCATTTTTACATCAAACGAAAATTCCTGCGCAGGTAAAAATTCATCGGTACCGCCTGTTGCAAACAACAGTGTTCCCTTTAGCTGGGCGGGCACTACCCCGGTGAGTTTTATTTTTTGCGATAGCAGTACTTCTTCTTTTGCAATAAGTACATGCTTATTATCGAAAATAGGATCGGCATAAGAACTGCTGCCAAGCTTTATCTGCATAAAGCCTTCGTTCAGAATAGAACTGTCGGTAAAATGTACAGCAATGGAATCGAGCCCTTCAGCATCTTTTGTAAAGAGGTAGAGAAATTTCCCTGGCTTTATCCTGCCTTTGAACTGCAGTTCATATTCAGCAGCACCTGTTTTTTTACTACTTGCTTCCCACTGCACAAAAGAAGAATCCTGTGCTACGGAAACCTGTAAAAAGAATAATGAAATAAAAGAGAAGAGAACAGAACGTAGAAATAATTGCATGATAAACAGAGTTTAAAAATCCCGTCTTTTACAAGACGGGACTCAATATTTTTTATCCTTCCAGCTTTACACTGAACTTCGATTTATCGGGAGGAAGGCACTGTTTATCATCACATACCATAAACTCAACATCGCCTGTAATGGATGTTTTTACATTTGATTTTACTGTAACAACCTGTACAAATTCTACTTTATTGGAATAAAAACGGGAACGTGATTGTGTGGCTTTATCAAACGCATCGGTTAGTTTACCCACTTCTTTGGGTTTACCGCTTACAATCAGCAATGGATTTTTTGCAAAGGTGATGGTAGTGGGCAATGCAATAGCATCTTCACTTTGTGTTTGACTGTACAAGTGCCAACCCGGCTGAATATTTGCCGTCATCCTCACTTCGTATTTTTTATCTGCTATTTTTTTAACTGTGTAATCCCATTTCACCTTGCTGCCGCTTTGTGCAAACAGCGAAAGGGAAATAAATAAGAATCCAATTGTAGTTAGAAATTTTGTCATGATCTGCTTTTTTACCCGCTTTCAATTGCAAAGATGCCTCCAAATCCCGTTACAGAAATGTCAGCCCGGTCACAAAACGAAATTTTATCAAATCATTTACGATTTGGACAATGATCAGATGGCCACAGCTGCATTGATCAACAGCGTGTTCAGGATAATACGTCCATCAGTATTGCCTAAAATTGTGCTGGTTGCACGCTCAGGGTGAGGCATCATACCAAATACATTGCCTTCTTTATTTGAGATACCGGCAATATTTCTGATAGCACCATTGGGGTTTGCTTCTGCTGTAATATTTCCCTGCTCGTCTGAATATCGGTAAAGTACCTGGCCATTTGCTTCCAGGGCATCCAGCGTTTTTTCATCGGCAAAATAACGTCCTTCGCCATGTGCAATGGGTATTTTAAGACCCGAACCACCGGCACCGGTGAGGTACACATTTTTGCAGATGAAC
>JAACZX010000562.1 GCA_009996555.1 Chitinophagaceae bacterium
TTCAACAAAGAAAAAGGTCAACCTCTCTTCAGTTCACACATGTTGGATTTAAGTGAGGAGCCAATTGAAGAAAATATTAAAACATCAGTAGAATTTTTCAAACGCATGGCTCCGTTAGGCATGGGTATTGAAATTGAACTGGGTGTTACAGGTGGTGAAGAAGACGGAGTTGATAACAGCGATATTGAAAACGATAAACTTTATACGCAACCAGAGCATGTTGAATATGCGTATACAGAATTAAGCAAAGTGGGCAAACTGTTTACTGTTGCAGCTGCTTTTGGTAATGTGCATGGTGTTTATAAATCCGGTAATGTGCAGTTAACGCCAATCATCCTGCACAACAGCCAGGTGCATATCGAGAAAAAATTAGGCACAGGACCAAAGCCCGTTTACTTCGTATTCCATGGCGGTAGCGGTTCACCTCAACACCAGATCCGTGAAGCCATCAGCTACGGTGCAATTAAAATGAATATTGATACCGATCTGCAGTGGGCATTCTGGGAAGGAGTACTCAATAATTACAAAGCAAAAGAAGGTTATCTGCAAGGTCAGTTAGGTAACCCCGAAGGTCCTGATAGTCCGAATAAAAAATACTACGATCCCCGTGTTTGGTTGCGTAAAGGAGAAGAAAGTTTCATTAAGCGCCTCGAAGTTGCATTCGAAGATCTGAACTGTGTGAACAGAAACGCTTAATTGCTTACTTTTACCGACTTTTCAAATCAAAGAACGATGGCCAAAAAAGAAGAGGATATTGAGAAAAACCTGACAGGCGATGATCTTCCGCAAGCAGATGCAAGCCGTTCATCGTGGTTTAAACGGGTACAAAAAGGAATTCTTACTTCAACGTCTGAAAAGAAAGAAATCCAGGAAGGACTTTGGGCGAAATGCCCGGAGTGTAAATACACCTGTACAACAACTGAACTTTCGGAAAATAAATACGTATGTCCAAAATGTAATTACCACCATCGTATTGGTAGTGGAGAGTACTTCGACATATTGTTTGATGGAGATGAATACACAGAGTTATTCGACAACATCCGCTCTAAAGATCACCTGGGCTTTACCGATCTGAAACCTTACCACAAGCGTTTGGAAGATATCTGGAAGAAATCTGACCTGCACGATTCTATTCGTGTAGCAGTTGGTAAAATTGAATGATGGAAAGCGCATTTTCATTAATGCAGCTGGCCAAAATTTCGGGTAAACTTTCGCAAATGAGCGATGCCAGGCTCCCTTACATTTCATTGTTGACCGATCCAACCTTTGGCGGTGTTACTGCTTCCTTTGGTATGTTGGGCGATCTGAACATTGGTGAGCCAGGCGCATTGATTGGCTTTGCTGGTCCACGTGTAATCAAAGAAACCATTAAGAAAGATTTGCCTGAAGGTTTTCAACGCAGCGAATTTTTACTGGAACATGGTTTCCTCGATATGATCATTGACCGCAAGGAAATGAAACAAAAGTTCGGGGTTATCTTCTCTTTGTTTAAGAACTAAATGAACCTTCTATATTTGCAATCAGTAAAAGGATGTTCCTTTTGCTGATTGCTTTTTTATTTAATGCCGGCCAGGTATGCCATACTTCCGTCGGCTTTAAACTTTATTGAACACTGATAAGTATGGCATACCTACACAGGTAGAAAAGTATGGAACTGAAGAACAGAAGCGCCTTTCACGAATATTACATTGAGGATAAGCTCGTGGCAGGTATGGTATTGGTGGGAACAGAAGTTAAATCGATTCGTGACGGTAAGGTGAGCTTTGCCGATTCGTATTGTTTTTTTGACAAACACGAACTGTGGATCAAAGGTCTGCATATTGCTGAATATCGTTTGGGCACAACCAACAATCATATTGCGGTGCACGATCGTAAGCTCCTGCTTACTAAACGTGAAATAAAAAAATGGGAGAATAAGCTGAAGGATAAAGGATTTACCGTTGTACCTCTGCGTATTTTCTTTAATGAAAACAATCTGGCAAAAATAGAAGTGGGTTTGGCAAAAGGAAAAAAACTGCACGATAAACGGGAGACCATTAAAAGCAGGGATGCAGAACGTGAAATAAAACGCTATTTAAAATAAAACTACAGCCGGCCTGGTGCCGGCTTTTTTATACATTACAGTATGACCAAAGAACAGCTGTTACACGAACTGAAACACGATACATGGGTAATGATGAAGCCCTCTCCCATTCACGGTAATGGTGTGTTTGCATTGCGGGATATTCCGAAAGGTCAGCGTGGATTATTTTCGAAGAACATCGGCGAATGGATCAAGATCGAACGCAGTGAAATAGATGCCTTGCCTGCACACAGTAAAGCGTTGGTAGAAACGTACTGTTTGTTTGATGAGGAATTTTATTATGTGCCTGATTATGGTTTTAAGGTGATGGACATTGTCATCTTTCTTAACCATAGTGAGGAGCCGAACATCATTTCAATTAATGATGGAGAAGATTTTGAAACGCTCCGTGAAATAAAAGCAGGCGAAGAATTGTTTATTGATTACGGTGAGATTGTGGAGAGTGATGAATAAAGTACGAGGTACGAAGTAAGAAGTACGAAAGACAAAAAAACGATGATGCCGGGTACTGCATCATCGGTAAAGGTTTTCATAGTTTGTATGCTTGATGGTCTATTTAGAATCGATAGGTCAACCCTGCTTTATATCCTTCATTAAATGCTTTGAAGTTTTGATTCTTATCCAGTCGTTGAAATCCTCTTTCATACGATGCTGTAAGACCAATGCCATTTGCAAATTCATAGCCAACGCCACCTGTTACACCCACATCCCAACGGTTGAACTGATCGGTAATATCCCAGTCATTGTTGATTAGAGAGAAGCCAAGAACAGAAACATCAGCTCTTAAATTATTCTTCACCAAATACGAAACCTGCGGACCGGCAAACAACTGTAAACCTGCAACTGGCTTTACTTTCAACAGCACAGGCAGATCAATATAATGCATTTGTGAAGTTGCTCTCGCATCCAATGCATCGATCTTCATATCATTAATGGTGAGATTCCCTTTAATGCCATAGCCACGTTGCGAATAAACAAGTGACGGCTCAATAGAAACAACATCACCTAATGGTAACTCCACACCTGCACCCACATAAAAAGCCGTACGGTTTCTTGTGCTGATATAACCATCAGTTTTATCAACCAACTGATCGAATGACTGACGAGCTTCTCCTTTCCATGTAGATTGAATAACACCGGCTTTAATAACAGGTTTCACTTGTGCGTTGCTGGCAATAGTTACTGTAGTAGATACTACGAGTAAGCTTAGGTATGTAATCCTCATATAAATGGTTGCAGGGTTTTAAGTAACTGCTTGTTCATTCAGATGCAGGAATATTTTCAACGGATGTATCATGGTTTCTAATCTTTTGTTAACGGGAGATGCTCTTAACAAACTGTTGTAAAATAAAACGGCGGTTGCAAAGCAACCGCCGTAAACTCATTACTCATCACTGATCATCTTTCATCACCCAAACAACTCCGGCTGTGCGTTGGGGTCTTCTTTGATCCACTCCATTTCAATGCTCTTGTTGTAATCGGTAAGTTTTGCGCCTACTGCTTTCCAGCCCATCACCTCTGCAACTTTCGCCAGTTTTATTTTTGCACTGCGTACCTGTGCACCTTTGCCACTTTGTACAGAGAGAACTGGTTCTTCATCAGTTGTTACAGCTTCAACATAATTCTTCGCTCCTTCTTTAATGAAGAAGAATTTATTGCGGAGTGTAGTTGTTTCAATTTTGAAACGCTTCACATTATACTGCAGCTTGTCGTTATCTAAATAAACAGCCGTGATGATGCGATCGGGTTTAAACAATTCGATCAGCAATATATTCTCCGGATCAAATTTCTGCGTCATTTCCTGATCGGTAATTTCATAGTTGCCGTCTTTGTACACAACGAGAATACGGTCATCCGGTTCAAACTTACCAAGGTACTGTCCTTTCTCTTCTGTATTCAAACGACCGAACTTATCATCGAACCACATTTTCTTTCCGCTTAATGTTGCACGACCTTTCTCTTTAAACTTCACACTCTTTACCGCATACTTCGTTACCTGGTTACCCATGCTGCTGCGGCCTTTAATATCGAGTTCTTCAAAATAAAAATCAAACTCTTTAATACGGGCACTCGCACTTGGACTCAACAATATTTTCACCACTTCCGCTTCACCATTTGGATTTACAGTGAAATAATGCACCTTACTCTTCGGATCACCTTTCGTGAGATCGTATTCTTTATCTCTCGTAACACCGGTAACATTAAACCGCTTCGCATAGCTGATGCCCGTTTTTCCATCGGCATAAATCATGTTGTACGTGGTACGTTCATCGTTCTTCTGGAAAACAGCAGCATGTATAATGTCTTTGCCGATATAAGCCTTATCGCTCACCTTCACCACCTTCATCAAGCCACGCTTGGTAAACACGATGATATCATCAAAGTCGGAACAATCAGTAATAAACTCATCTTTCTTCAACGAAGTGCCTACAAAACCGTCTTCACGGTTCATGTACAGTTTGGTGTTGGCAATAGCTACCTGCTTCACCTGGATCACTTCAAACGGTTTGATTTCCGTTTTACGCTCACGGCCTTTGCCATATTTCTTCAACAGGTTTTCATAGTACGCAACAGCAAAGTCAACAAGATTATCCAGATCGTATTTTACTTGCTTAATATCTGCTTCCAGTCCTTTGATCTGTTCATTCAGTTCAGCAATATCCAAACGATAGATACGGCGCACAGGTTTTTCTGTCAGCTTCAGAATATCTTCTCTTGTAATATCACGCTTCAGCTGTTTCTTAAAGGGAATAAAGGCTTTATCAATTGCTTCAATTACTTTGTCCCATGTTTCATGTTTCTTCTCCAGCTCTTTGTAGATCTGTTCTTCAAAGAAGATTTTTTCTAATGAAGTATAATGCCATTTTTCCTGTAATTCACTCAGCTTTATTTCCAGTTCTTTCTTCAGCAATTCTTTTGTTTGTTCTGCTGAGAACTTCAACAAATCACTTGCAGCTAAGAACTGTGGTTTATCATTTACAATAACACAGGCGTTGGGCGAAATAGAAACTTCACAATCGGTGAAAGCATACAACGCATCAATGGTAATATCGGGTGAAATACCGGGAGCAAGATCAACCTGTATCTCTACTTCAGC
>JAACZX010000563.1 GCA_009996555.1 Chitinophagaceae bacterium
ATTGGACGGTCATTTTATTTTTTAATCCTTCAATTGTGTGTTATGGCAGTTCTTGTTAATCGTTGGTTCGTTGGCAGCATCTGGGTTTCATGCTGGCATGTTTCACCAGGTGTGTTTGTTTTTTCATCAATTCTTGGTTGGTGTTATTCATCTTCTTGTCAGCCTCCTTTTTAGGGGGCTTTGTTTGATAAAAAAAAGCCCCCTGAAGAGTCAGGAGGCCACTACTTCGGTCACCACAATCGAAGCAACTATTTTCTTATTCGTTTTGCAAGAAGCTTCAATAACAATGTAACTGCAAAACTCACGATTGCACCAACTCCTGCAAGGACTGCTGTTTTGATCAGATCTTCACCGTTGATATTTGCGAAGATGCTGAGGAGTGTGCCACCTGCAGTTCCGGCTTTGGTTGTTTTATCAAACATCATTCTCCCTCCACTGCAGTCTGACTGACCGCACTCAATACACCACTGGCCACTGCCAGGTACCCGGCCACCTTGATCATAATTGCAGGCAATGCCACAGGTGCAGCTACAATAGTTGTGGCCACAGCTGCTAATGCCAGACCAATTGTTCGAAGCTTCTTGAAAAATTTCGGTGTGGGTGCATTCACCCGTTGAATGAAATGTTTCATCAGATAACAGATTTTATAGTTAGAAATACTTTGTTGTCTTTGTCAAACTCAATGGATGTAACTGCAAGCAGTTTTTTTAGTGCAAGCATTGAGTTCCTTCCTTTCCCTTCACCTGTGCAAATGGAAACCGGGGCGATACAGCCTTTCGATTCTTTCAACGCATCATTGAATGCATGAATCAATATCAACGTTCTCCCTTCAACATCATTCACATGCAGATGATGTTTGTATCGTTGGCTGTATCGCTTCGTCAGTTCATACCTTCCTTCAGGAATACACGAGATCCTTTGTTTGTTCGCAAGCCAGGGCAACTCAATTGTTGAGCATACCCGCTTGTTATGATGGAGCAACTCTCCGTTCGTGCCTTCAGGAAAATATGTTCTGATTAATTCCAGTTCCATCTTTCATAGGATTTTAAGATTGACTAATTTGCTTTACCACTTGCGACTCACGCCTCACTACTCACGATGCATATTAAACACCACCATCAACCTTCACCACATTCAGCGCATTAAATGCACCGTTTTTAAGTGGGTACATCTGGCCGTTCACTTGCTGGTAGAATTCAATACCAAGTACAAGGAATAACGGCTTAGTGCTGTTAGGTGTCACCGCATTGGAAAGATTGATCATCGCAGTTCCAACAGCATCCCACGGAAGAATAGCTGTTGCCTGTGCATCTGCAACAAATACTTCATTTTCAAAATCAATCTCCGCACCGGCAGAAATCAATTTGAAGTGTGTTGCTCCACCGGGCGCTGCAATCATGTTCAATGGAACAAAGGATGGCATGTTCACTGTAAGCGTTCCTGCTGCACGATCAATGGTTGAAATGAAAGGCGCATAGATGGTAGTGCCCAGCTTGCCGTTGATGTTAAAATCAAAACCCTGTACCAGTTCAGCTTCCCCATCGATCACATTCCGTAATCCACGGGGATTCACTGCATCTTCCTGGATCACTTTCAACATTAAAGTTGTTAAGCGACTCACCATCTTGCTATCCTTGGAGTTTTGCAATAAACCACGGATGGATGTACGCAGTAACTTTCCTGCTTTACCGGCTCTGCCAAACTCAGCACCGTTCTCTCTTGTCCGCTGAAATGCGGGATCGTTAGCAATGCGGTCAGCCGGTACACCTCCTTTTTCACGGGCGAGATAACCCTCTTTCGATTTATAGAAGGTCAGATCTCCAATCGTTCCGTCTAATTTGATAATACCCTTTTGTCTTGCCATAGAATACGTTTTGATTTAATTTGATACACTTTGCAAATCACTTACCCGGTACCTGATAAATAACTTTGCAGGATTAACAACACAACATTAAAATGATGTTAGGAGCTTTACAAGCAACTGTTCCGAACATGCAGGGTTATGCAGCAAACGATCCCCCATCGCATAGTTATTTATGCAAAAGATGTCATGAATATCACCGGCCGTAAAGAACGGGCCGCAAGGAAACTGCTTGCCAAAATCAAAAAGAAATACAAAAAAGAAAATGGGGAATTCATTTCAATTGAAGAGTTCTGTTCATATACCGGTTTAAAAGAAGAAAAAGTAGCACCCTTCCTGCTATGATGGAGTATACCCTAAGTATGGATAAAGCATAGATAGTGCATGAAACAAAGAAATGACTGGCTTATGAGCCAGTCATTTCTTTTACAATAGAAGCCGACTTAAACTTATTACGAAGCACCTGCATATCTGCACTCACTTTCTTATCAAGGATCTTTGCGTATATCTGTGTTGTCTGCAGCTTTTTATGCCCAAGCATCTTGCTTACACTTTCAATCGGAACCCCGTTCGTAAGTGCTACAGTTGTTGCAAATGTGTGTCTGGCTATATGAAAAGTCAATTGCTTATTAATCTCACATAAATCAGCTATCTCTTTTAAATACGCATTCGCCTTTTGATTGGAAGGTATTGGCAGCAGTTTATTTTTATTACATGCATGTGGATGCCCCTTGTATCTCTCTATTATCTCAAGTGCAGGATGCAATAAAGGAATTCTGCTTGCTGTTTTTGTTTTCTGCCTGTTTGTAACAATCCATTTTTCACCATCAATACCAATTACAACTGATGAAGTGGTAAGATTCGAAACGTCAATAAATGCCAGTCCTGTATAGCAACTAAATACAAACATATCTCTTACTAGTGCAAGTCGCTCTATCGCAAATTCTTTCGATTCTATTCGTTGTAACTCCTCGTTGGTAAGAAAAGGACGCTCTGTGTGTTTAGTTTTAAGCTTATGTCCAAGGAATGGATTCTTCTGCAACCAGTTTTTAGCAACACATTCGTTGATGATCTTCTTTACGTTCTTAATGTATTTCGCATTTGTATTTAGATCAATCTTCTTTTGGGTCTTAAGATAAAACTCAAAATCAGATATAAATTCAATGTTGAGTTCTTTTATATTGATGTCATTGCGTTTATACTTAAATGAAAGAAATGCATCTAAATGTTTCCTGGTTGTTTCATACTTAACCCAAGTAGCTCGTGAATACTCATGACCAAGCAAAGCCTTTATATCATTGTTATGCTGTTCAATGATCTCCAATAACATCCTTGGCTTTTCTGCAACGCCACTATAAGCCCTTTTAATAGCGTCGACTGTGACGAATCCATTAGCTGTTTCTATTAAGCTGTAACATCCAACAAGTTTGCCTTTAACAACAGCAAGGTGATTGTTCAATGCCCTGCCTTCTGCACCCTTTGTGGTACACAGTTGATTTTTGGAATCCCATTCTAAAGGTGAAACAGACCTGTTTGTAGAAATTTCTGTACGCTGGCCGTTAACTGTTACTCTGGCCGAAATTGGTGCTTTCCCGCCTTTCAGACGGCTTTTACATACCCAAAACAGGATTGTAAATGTTGTTTGATTTTCTTTCATGGTGGTGACCTTAAATGTGATAAATCATTGTTTAAGGCATGAAGTATTCTTTATAGTTCAAGGTTGAAGTTTCGGGTAACTTCAATAGCTAAAAGCAAACATAGATTTTATGATATGCTTTTAAAAGTTTCAGGTCATACTGGTATTGATTAGTCCAGTTATTACCTCTTGAAATTTCCAAATTCGGTTAGCAAGTTTTACTGTGGGAGTGTTGTTAACCGATTTGTTAACCGAACAGCTTGTAAAAGGATATGCACTTTTGAGCAGGTTACAAAAGAAAAACCGCTTAGATTATGCATTCTAAGCGGTTTTTGATCTCTTTTCGAGATTTTCAGCGGACCGGACGGGACTCGAACCCGCGACCTCCGCCGTGACAGGGCGGCATTCTAACCAACTGAACTACCGATCCAGCTTCCCTATGCATGAACAATTGATCAGTAATGATTTATCATTCATTTTTCGGGAGTGCAAAGATAGGGGAATTGATTTTTCCTGAAAAAAAGTTTTTCGCTTTTTTCTTAAAATTTTCCTGCCCAGTCACAAACAAAGCTTCTGCTATATTTGCTGCTGACTTAAATTATCTCAATGCTTAAAATAGCGGTATTTGGCACCGGCCATCTCGGAAAGTTTCATCTTAACAACTGGAAAGAAATTGAAGGTGTGGAAATTGTTGGCTTTTATGACCCAAACGACAAGGCTGCCAAAGCGGTAGCAGAGAAATACCAGATACAGCGCTTTACCGATCCCGAAGAACTGATGACCCTTTGCGATGCAGCTGATATTGTGGCCCCTACCAATTACCACTTTGAACTTTGCCAGATGGCTGTGCGGAAAGGCAAGCATGTGTTTGTTGAAAAGCCCATGTGCAATACAATGGATGAGGCCAATGAACTGGTAAAACTGGTAAGGGAGGCAAACATTAAACTGCAGGTGGGACATGTAGAACGTTTCAACCCGGCTTTCCTGGCCGTGAAGGATATGAAGCTGAACCCCATGTTTATTGAAGTACACCGCCTCTCGCAGTTTAATCCAAGGGGTACAGAAGTGAGTGTGATCCTTGACCTCATGATCCATGATATTGATATCATCATGAGCCTGGTAAAAAGTGATGTAAAGAATGTTTATGCAAACGGTGTGGCTGTAATGACCGATACACCGGACATTGCCAACGTTCGTATTGAGTTTGATAATGGTTGCGTGGCCAACCTTACCAGCAGCCGCATTAGTATGAAGAAGATGCGGAAGATCCGCCTCTTTCAACGTGATGCGTATATTGGCATTGATTTCCTTGAAAAGAAATCGGAGGTCATACGCATGAAAAATGCAGAGGATAAAGATGCTTTTACCTTTGATATAGAAACAAACAACGGCAAAAAAACCATCGCCATTGCAAACCCTGTCGTAAAAGAAGTGAATGCAATCAGGATGGAACTGGAACATTTCAGAGATGCTGTTTTATATGATCACCCTATACCCGTTAGTGAAGTGGATGGTTTAAGAGCAATGGATGTTGCCCACCAGATACTTCAGAAAATACAGCGTAGCGCCGCCGTTTAATTTCATGAAACAAACACCTCGTATACATATTGGCTTATATGTTTTAGCCGACTGGTTTTCTGCAACCTTCGCATGGGGATTATTTTATCTCTTGCGTCGT
>JAACZX010000465.1 GCA_009996555.1 Chitinophagaceae bacterium
TAGGTCTGAATTTTCGTCTAAGATGGTAAGAACCTCTTCATATAGCTCAGAAACATTTTTGGACGCTTCGTAAATAGAGATATCTTCTTTCTGAAGCAAATTGAATTCCTTGAAGAGAATATCTCTGATAGAATTGCTTGCGGGTTTAAATATATCGGCGGCGTTTAGCAATAGAGTAAAACTCCATTTGTCCCATTTAATATAATTATGCTTTCGGCAAAAGACGTTCATAATAGCAAGCATAGCTATTATTTTATTCCACGCCAATTGTTTGAAATGTTCCATTTTCATTATCTCGTATTCGTCTCTATATTCCTTTATCCCTTTCGCATTTCTTAAGAACAAGAGGAACTTTCCAATAACATTTAATGCAATGGAACCAAATGAACAATACTCTTCCAGCTCGCCGGTATAAGGAAGCAAAATAGCTGTTTCAACTTCACCCTCTTTCGTTTTGTAACCAAACTGTCTGCCTGAAAGATCAATCAAATGCGTAGTAATCAAAAGAAAAAAAGCGTAATCGGTTTTAGTTATTTCATAGTCCCCTTTCTTATCCAAAATACCTTCTGTTGTTGAACATAATCCATTTGTATAGGTAGCATACAAATGAGCAACTCTTTTTTGAGCCCTCTCAAAAACTTTAATTGATTCAAAGTTCTTTTCCTTTGTTTGTTTCTCTTCACGCCCCTTTCCCGACCGCAGATCGCCTTCTTCATCATCATCTATATCCTCCTCTTCTCTGCTTCTTAACTCCTGCTCAAGCTTAGCTATATAAGTATCCCAGATACGTAGTGGCTCAAAATTTTCCAACCCCAAAACAGAGCTTTCGTTATATGATCTTTCAAGTGCCTCTTCATAGCTGGTACTTGAATCAGCCGCTTCTTTTGTTTTTTGTTGACCGCTTCTTTTCAAAAGCACAGTTTGTTTTTTAACACTCTTTTCTGATCGTATAGCATCATAGAAATCAAACAAATCAACTTCGCTGTATTTTCCTTCAATTATTCGGTCTAGCAATTTATTGATCCGTCTGTTTTCCGGTGATGGATGTAACGCCTCTATAGCCGCAACATTATTAATAATCTGGCTGTTGGAAACCTGTAAGCCTTGGGTGTCATACAAAGCTCCAAACACAATCAGCTCATGTTTGTTGGACCCTGAAACTCTGGAAGTCCACTCTCCCTTGTTTTCCGATGGCACATCAATCTTTTCTATAAGATCGCCCCATGCATTCAATAATCGTAGCTCTGTTTGTTGAGCAACCGGTTTGTCAGTGTATATACTAAATTCTCTCGAATACCGATCGATCCCTCTGATTTTGTATAGATATTTAACTCCTCCAATTTCATGATGCTGGCGGTTAGGTGAATTAGTTACTGTGGTAAAATCAAGCTTCACCTTTTTACCCTTCACTCCTAACTGTGTTAACCATCCTGCATTTTTCGCTCTTAATAATACAGCAGCTTCAGAGTTACCCTCAGTTGCCTTTCTTAAAAACGCAGCTGCTGTTGCATTTGGACTTCCTATTAGTAAAAATTCCTCATTCCCCGCATCAAAATGAAACAACTTGCTATGTTGAAATCGATCTGCTTTTTTAAACTCCCGGTCAATCGCAATCTTTGTCTCATCCCATTTATAAAAGGTAACGGCAGCAGGAAGTTGGTATTTCAAAGGAAGTATAACGTTTGTGTCCTGCACATAAATTTCAAAAACTGCCCTTGAAAAATACTTTACCATATGGTCGAGCATGTAACCATTCAAATCAAAAAATGGAGCGGCAATCGTAATTCTTTGAACTTTATTAGGCTCATTAATTAATTGCTTAATTTTTTCAAAGAGACTGGTTTCGGTATTTTGTAAAAAGGCAACATTGGTACCATCACCAAAAGGAATAAACCCTTCATTGCTGATGCCTGATGGCTGGTTTTTCAGTAATGAACAATACTCCTCTATCCACTTTCGTTGTCTTAGTGCAATACCACCCGATGAAGAAGTTAAAGACCGCAGATAGTCCCAGGCATTAAGCAGGAGAGGTAACTGCTCAGAGTTTTCAGCATCGGCATAAAAGGAAATAAATAATTCGTGGTTTTTACCCATGCCGCCGGAAGTTAAATTACCTGAACCGATGATCATAAGTATTTCATTGTCTCCAAAAAACATATAAAGCTTGGGATGAAACGCACCACGGGAAACAATAGATGTGAGAGTATATAAAGAGGAAATCTTTTTTATATTCCCCAAAATATTCTTGAAATGATCTTCAGCTATAGTTGCATCTGTAATGACTGATATGTTACGTATGCCCTTTGCTCGCAAAACACGCAACACTCTTTGCTCAAAAAAATAACAGTCCAACGAGTAACAGGCAAGAATACAGGAATGAAACTTTTCGTTGCCGGGTATTTCTTTAAATACATTTAGTTCCAGCATTTATTTCAGTTTGTATTGTTTGTAAATAGTTTCACCCTCCTCCGTTAATAAATATTTCCCGTTTTTAACCTGCATCAATGCAAGGTCAATTAGGAAATTTCTGACTGTTCCTAATCGTGGAGTAGTGAACCTCGGGTCAATGTTGGCAATATGTACCAGGTAATTATCTTCCAGCAGCATTTTATGCACTTGTCCTTCTCCATTTCCCATTTTAATATAGGCCACATAAAGATGGTCATTAATAATTTTGCTTATTGTTCTTTCCACAAACAACAGGAATGGCATTTCAAGAAAGGGCGTTATATGCTCTTCAAAAAACTCAAGGGCTGTCCCTCTTTTATCCCTGGTGTTGGTATTGTAAGTAAACCGGTTAAACAAGTCATGATCTGGCAAGGTTTCTTTATACACTTTCAATAATAATTCTATGGCCCATGCCATCACTTCGTCCCAACTCTCATCATTTAAATGTTCCAGTATAATACCAGGATATTCATTCGTGAGAGGTTCGTCGGCAACAAAATCCAAAAAATCACGGGTTAAGATGGTATCAGAAAAATCATGGTAGCCATGCAATGCATCAACACACATTTCACGAAGTTCAGAAAGTAGCTTATTTATGTGCAAAGGCTCCTCTTCAATCGATCTGAGTATTATACTGAATATCGCTTCCAATCCAAAATGGATGTATTCGTTTGCGCTGTAATAATACCATCCCGCAGATGCAGCAGTTGCTTCCCTTGTACCTCCAAATCCTTTTTGTGCATACACATGTTGAGGGAAGTAACGCCATTCCCTTTCTTCCTTGCAGGTTAAAAGGTATTGAATGAAATCAAGCCAGGTATCTCTTCTGTAAGTTGTTAGGTCATTAACAGTCCCACCTTCTGCAGGGCTATCAGTAGAAAAAAATAGTTGAATGTAGTAACTCCATTCAGCACTCTTTGGCTTGATTTTTTGCAGCGAAAAATCCGAGAGTTTCAATACTTCCTTTCTGGCCAGCTGTCCGGATTCAATAGTTTGAAACAGAAATTGTTTTGCTTCCGGTGAAATATTTTTTTCAAATGCAATGCCTAATTCCTTCCCCGATTCAGCGGAAAAAAAATAACGGTCCTGCACTTTAATCAATCTTAGTAACAATAAAGAGCCGGCATAATACTGCCCAAGGGCACCTGATCCAAAATCCCAGTATACGCTGCCCTTTTTCGTATCGGGGTGCTTTTCAGCTCCTTTTTTGATATCAAAAATTTGATTAGCCGGATTAAGAACATGTTTGTTTGCATAATCAATTCCGGCAATGTTGCCTGCACCTGGTTCTTGAATGGCCATGTAAAGCGCAAGTATATATTCCGCTTTCCGAATATAATTATGCTGTTCCCGAGGGGTTTTAAACGCAAGATTTTTTTCTTCAATACAACTAAGTAGCCAGCAGTAAAATCCATAATACCTCAACCGTTCTGTTACATTATTAAGTCCCGGTAATAAAGTGCTGTATACACTTACCGAACTGTTTTGAATACCGAGCGGATCTCTGCCTCCAATAAAATCACGGCCCTCTGCCCAAAAAGGTATAGCTATGGATTCTGCAAGGGAATAGGACATATGTATAGGTTATTAATTATGAAGATTATTTGGGTATTTTGTTCAAAATAATACTTTTTCAATGCAATCTGTTTGCATCAGGGAAATAGTTGTTGAAACCTTTATTATTAAGCAATGGAGAACGAAAAATTTTACAGCATTCTGCGGTTCAAAAATATTACTGCTCAAAGTGTTGATACACATATTAAAGAAGCAGATAGCCTGAAAGAAGCATGTGCTTATAAGGACTGTTCGTTTGTCATTGTGCAACGAAAATTGCCCGGTGAAAGTTTTCCTGGTACAGGTTTATTTTGTCCGAAAGTATACAGCTATAAATTTCTTGGAAAAAATGAACAGCCTTATTTTATAAATTATAAAAATGCGAAGTGTGATGATTATATTATTGTTACAAAACGCCGGGACTATTATTATGAAACAGCTATCGCCACCATTAACATAACAGACAGAAATAAAGAAACAGCTCTTGTGGCGCTCGAAGAAGTTTACGATGACATCTTCTCATTTTTTAATGCCCTGATACTTTTACTGACTGATTTTACAGATAACTGTAGTTCAGACTGGAATCTATACCGTATTCGACAGGACTATTCTGAAAAAATTATAAAGCTGCAAGAACAATTGGGAAAAGCCAATACACAGGTAGCTGATTTAAAACTGAAACTTAAAGCAAGTCGTACGAAAAATAAAAGAAAGCAAACTCAGCGAAAGTGATGATGTAGCATTATCTATGCTTTAATCTAAAACTGGTTGAATGTACCGGAATTTATATCGGGTATAAGTCGTTTTCTTTGCTTACTGAATTTTATTTTTTACAGCCATTCCGCTGTTCATCAATTCAGCTTTTAATGCCTGTGCTTTTTCATAATTGTATTGCAGGTAACTGCCGGCATAGTTTAATTTGAGTAAACTGACCAGTAACGCTACTTCTTCTTCATGCTCTACATATAAGTAAAAACTGTTCTCATCATTACTCCAGTCTTCATATAATACGCCAAGCGGTTTATTCCACGAACTTTCAAACGCATAAGCAGTGGCTGGCTTTAGCGGAAACTGTGCCCTGATGCTGCCCGCTTTTTGTTGTAAAAGCTTATCCGCCTATACAGCAATAGCTGTTGCTGCCTTTTCCAAAAACGCTTCCTGTACTACAAATACAATTTTCTTATTGAACGATGAAATGACCATAAGTATACATTTATGCTTTTACCAACTCCCCTTTAAAAGCTTGTTGTAATAAACTTTGAAAAAGATTTTCACTTTTATCTAACTGATCAATTAAATATTGCTTTTGAAGTCTAATATTTAGTTCAAGAGCAGCAAATTTATTTTGAAGAGATAAAGGAGGTAGTGATACTTCAATAGCTTTTAAAATGAAAATCTTTAACTCAGCAAAAGTTGTTCCTGATGCAATTTTAGAGTAATTGACTGCAAACAATCCTTTTAAAAAATACTTCAAGTAAACACCGTTGATATTCTTTTTATCTACTTTGATCCACAGTACCCGACCATCTTTAAAATAAAAAGGGGAATTATCCAATACCTCATGAATTCTTCCGTCTGGACATATAGAAGGCATCAATAAATCACCTATTTGAGGGACACCCGTATCGATTTTTAATTTTTCATAGTGCTCTTTTGTTATAAATAAACTTGGAGTGATCTTTTCACCTGCACCTAATAACCCGATCTCTGTTCCTCTATAAAAAGGGATTCCCTTCTCAACAAGTTCTTCTACAAATACCCGTTTACTTGAACCAACTTCGCAGATCGAATCAAGTTTTACTTTCTCCCACTCCTTCTCATTCTTCACCGGATCACCGAACATGTCATAAAACACCGCCTGCAGCAGTTCATCATATTTCGCCAGCAGTTCCCGGTCTTTTTTGCGCAGTGCATCGGCCTGGTCTAAAATGGCTGCTATTTTTTGCTGGATTGGGAGTGGGGGGAGAGGGATTTGTAACTCTTTTACAATACCTAATGAAATGTTTTGTAATGTACCTCCAACGGCCCTATGCATTAACGATTCTTTGATAAAGTGGAACCAATGTTTCAAATATGGAAGATATATTTGGGATTCGTCTTTAGGTCTAATTCCCAGTATAGCTTGATTGGTAGACATTTCAATACCGGTAATTGCCGTTTTTCCAACAGAACCATACATAGCGAGTAATAAGGTTCCCTTTGGAAATATTCTATTACCTATACTTTGTAAAGCTTCAATAGAAATTTTTTCTTCAGTTGTTTCAATAAAACCATTTGCACTTTCAATATCACTGATCTTGGCCCATGGAATGTTCCCGTTATAATAGTCAGGATTATTCCTTCGAGGAGTACCGCCACTGTTCATATCACATAAATCACCCAGCTTAACTTTTTTCCAACTCATTTCAACAACTCCTCCAATTCTTTTAATGAACTATTCCTTTCTTTATCCAGTTCTTTAATGGCAGTAATAATTGCAGCAGGAGGGTCGTAATGCTTTTCTTCATGCACCACTTCTTTATAACGGTTCATACTCAGATCGTACCCATTGTCAACAATATCTTTCAGTGGTACAAAAAAACTTTTATCGGTGCGCAGGCGGTTATTCTCTTTTTCTTTGTTGCGCCAGCGTTGGATAACATCGGGTATATCAGTATAAGTAATAGCAGTTTGTTGCTGTTGTTGTATTAATTTCTCAAGATCATCATAACTGTTAAACTCTTCGCCCTGCGGCTGGCGTTTATCATCCAGGCTGTAACCATCGGCCTGCATATCGTAAAACCAAACCTTGTCGGTACCGCCGGTGGTTGTTTTGGTAAAAATTAAAATACCGGTGCTTACACCTGCGTAAGGTTTAAACACACCACTCGGCATAGAAATCACGGCTTCCAGTTTGTGTTTCTCTATCAATTCCTGCCTTATTTTTTTATGCGCCTTGCTGCTGCCAAACAATACACCATCGGGCACAATAACAGCAGCCCTTCCACCTTTTTTCAAACCACGTAAGATCAATGCAAGAAACAGCAGTTCGGTTTTTTTACTGTCTACCAGTTTTAAAATAGAACTGTCCACCGCTTCTTTATCCAGGCTTCCGGTAAATGGTGGGTTGGCAAGCACCAGCGTGGTTTCTTCGCTAAACCCGTTATTGGCTTCACTCAATGCATCCACATCTTTCAGGTAAGGTTCTTCAATACCATGCAAGATCATGTTCATAGCACCAATACGGATCATGGTGGCATCAAACTCCATTCCCATAAACATGGTATGGTTAAAATGCTCCATGAATGGTTGATCGTAAAAACGTTTGGGATAATGATGGCGCACATACTCGGCTGCATTCACCAAAAAACCACAGCTGCCTGCCGATGGATCGCACACCACATCATCAGGCGTTGGTGCCATCAATGTTACCATCATTTTAATAATATGCCGGGGTGTGCGAAACTGTCCGTTTTGCCCGGCTGTTGCAATCTGGCTCAGCAAAAATTCATACACATCACCTTTGGTATCCCGGTCTTTCATATCAATACCGCTCAACATATCCACCACGTTGGCCAGTAAGCGGGGAGTAGGAATCATGAAGTTGGCATTCTTCATAAACTTGCCAAAGGCACTGTCCTTACTGCCATAGTTCTTCATAAAATCAAACACACCATTTTCCTTGCGAAAGAGCTGAAACATGGTTTCGGGATCCATGTCTTTAAACGTACTCCAGCGGAGTTCCTTTTGTGCTTCGGTATAAATGGGGTTCTCAATAGCCGTACCAAGTGTGATCGCCTGGTTTTCCTTTAGTGTTTGTAATTCATCTAACCGCTTAATAAAAAGCAAGTACGTGATTTGTTCAATAACAGCCAGTGGATTGGAGATGCCGCCTGTCCAGAAGGCGTTCCATATTTTGAGAATATCGTTACGGAGTTCGGTGGAGAGCATGGGTTAAATAGTTGGGTATTTAGAATCAATATATTGTTTAAACCAGATGATGATTTCTGCCAAAGCTAAGGCAGCAGACTTAAATGAAAAAGGAGTCCATGCATCAGGATAGTTATGCGACAAAATACTGCTCACCTGTTTTACATAATCAATACTTCTGCTGATATGTTGGGGAACTATAGGTGGCTTTGCGGGATATGAATTCACAACTGCATTTGACGCATCTTTCACATCTGTCGGTAATCCAGAAATATAGCGATAGCACCATTCCAGGTTGGGTCTCCCGTCCGGTTTAATTAAATCATTGGGGATAAAAGCAACATCAATCGTATTAGCTCTTATTAATATCGATTCAAATACTTCACGTATGCTGTTAAAATCGGCTTGTTGAACTGTTCCGTTTTCTTCAACCAGCGAAAAAACCCGAAGTACTACCGGTTCCTTATCCTGTGGAATATATTTTCCTCCAACACCTGCCAATACCTGTTGATACTTGGTTCTGATTTTTTTTGAAGATGAAGCTGATACTTCACCTTTCAGATAATCAAACATTTCATTCATAAGCTTTGCATCAAGTGCTAGTTTCTTCTTATCAAACACACGCACTCTGCTTTCAAGCCCGTCCTTTAACTGATCATACCATGCCGTATATACACAACGTGGTATAATACGGTTCTGTTCCTTCTCAAGTATCTTCAATTCCGTTAAGGCTTCATGCACAAAATCTTCTTTCTCGGTTCCTTTAGCTTGCCCGGCCTTACGAAAACCTTTTCCATCGAGGATCACAGCATCAGTTTGTAGATCTTTACGGATTAGTTCCAGCATCTCTTCCAGCGACTCTGCATACTTCAGCAAAATACCTTGATGCGCTGCTTTATTCTTTAACGAATTAAAATTATCTATATCATCATCCGTCATTAACACAGTAATAGTGTTGCTCATAAATTAGTAAGTTATTGTTTGGGAAATCTGATTTCAAATTGAACTTTATACGGATCGGCAATATCAATTTTGTCTCTTAGTAAAATTTCTGCTTTGTGGTTTTCCAAAACCTTTCCAATAATATACCCGCCCACTCCTGATGTGCCGCTGTTACCTGCATAGTGGTAGGCCTTTTTGTATTGTTCAATAGTAAATCCTTCCGGAAATGGTAGCCCGTCGTTTTTAATTAAAAGAATATGATACTCATCGTCAGGAATTAGTTGAAATATGATATGACAAACTCGTGCAGCGTCGGCAAAACCATGTTTAATGGCATTATTGATAATGTTGCTTAATGCTTTTGAAAACTGTTTTTTGTCAAGCCACAAAAAAACACCGTCTTCAACCAAAAATTCAAATTGAATAGTTCCATTAATCCGATGCACTTGTTTATACATCTCAACTTCCTGTCGCAGGTAATTAGCCAATTCAGTTTTTTGTGGTTTAAACCGTGATGGATCAGAATTAATAATCCCTCCTGCGTCATCCACCATAGTAATAGTATAAGTAAGTATATTTTCTACCCGTTTAAATAAATCTTCAATGCTGTCCACCTCCTCAGGATTTTCTCCTGGCAATACAGGCCTGATCTTGGACTGAATACTGAATCCATTCTTTGTCGCAGCGTTAGCATGAAAATAATCTTTCAAATCATCCAATGAATTTTTTAATGCCGGCAGTTTATTCCCTAACTCATGTTGAATAGAAGAAATGATAGCAATTTGTTCGGTAATGGCCGCTGTTCGCTGTCTCACCAGTTCTTTTGTCAATTCATCAGCAGCCTCTGCTTTTTCGGTCAATGCTTTATTTCGTGCCTCTTCATACAATGTCTTTTGCTCATGAAGCGGAGGCAGTTTAATACGTAATTTGAGAAAATCTTTAATTGAGAAAAACGATTGTGTAGAAGAATTACCTATCCTTATTGCATCTAGCTGTTCAGTAAAATAAGACACATGAAATTGCGAAATTAAATACTCAGGCAAGACCTTTGTTTCATCAATTGCAAAAGCTTTCACGTTGTTAGAGACTAGCACAGCTTTCCCTTCATAAACAAAATAAGTAGGCTTATGCGATTTAAAATGCGTAAGTATGAGTAAAGCATTACTTTTTAGTAACCCTGAGTAGCTTGTAGTTGTCGAAACTGTTTCGGCAATATCTGCTTCACGCAATTTAAAATCAATGATGCCTGGCTTAAGATCCTTCCCTTTAATTACTTTCAAATCAAATACTTCATCGTCCTTTTTAGGGCTGCTTATTTTTTGTAATACTTCTCCCAGTTCAATTACATCATTTGAAAGAATGCTCCCAAATAAATCAATTTGCTTCTGGTTAGAGAGCTGATAAAGATGTCGCTTGGGTGTCCAGTCAAACCCGTCATCTTTGATCACCTCAGTAGAAAGCATACCGGCAGACAGCTTGCCTTGCTCAAAAGTCTTAGGTCGCTCGTTAAAAAGCTGAACAATTACATCAGTATCGTCGTCATGAATGTACCTCTCTCTGCCGTCAGGCTTTGAAATTTCACTGGCATCAATAAATAAAATGTCCTGGTCAATTGATCGGCTTAAATCAAAACATAAAACAGCGCAGGCAACACCGGAGTAAGGTTTCAGTAACCCGGCTGGCAAAGCAATAACAGCATCCAGCCAGTTATTATCAAGAATGGCTTCTTTTAATTTTCTGATTGAACTACTGTTATTAAATAAAAAAGCGGAAGGTACCACTACAACAGCTTTGCCACCCATTTCAAGCGAATCAAGAATATATTGCAGGTACACACCTGTGGCATCCGAAGTCTCTGCCCAATGAAGGAAGTCATAAACTCCTTTATTTACTCTGGAATCAAAAGGAATGTCGGTAATAATTAACTCAGCTTTCTTTTTAAATAACCCTGAAACAGAAAGCACATCTCCATTATAAAAATCGATGGTGTCAATTCCATTAAGGATTAAATTTAAAATACCGATAGTCCACAATTCCTGTGATTTTTCATATCCGATAACCATTCGGCTTGCATATTTATCATTACGGTTTACCAACGAGCCTCCTGCTCCGGCAAAGGGGTCCAGTAAAGAAAAATTATTATCGCTGTACAGATTGGTAATAATCTTATTGATAGCATCAGGTGTTGTAAAATTCTGATAATTGCCTGATGCCTTAGCCAAACGCTCAATCAACGAATTAAAAAAATAACCAAACTCACGGTTGCTATATTTATTCGAATCGAATGAATATCGTAAAAGGACAGTATGAATTTCTTTCAATAATTCGGCGTTACTACCACGTAGGAAGTTCAATACCATCGGTCGAATAGGTTCCAGTTGATGATCGCTGTTAAACAATTCATCAACCCCTTTGATCAGTCCTGCCAGATAGGTTTTGGCACTGTCCGTTGGCACATCCTCCTCAAATTCTTCATAGTATTCACGAAAGGGAACGTCGACTTTTATTCCATAGCTACCCATTTGTGCTTCCACAATGCGTTTAATAAAAAATAAAAGAGGAATTGCTTTTTGTCTGTCCTTAATGGAATAGTTTGAAGTGGATGCGATTACATCATGAAGTATATGGTTAAAAACATAAGCCTGCTTTTCGAAATCAGAATGCAAATGAATCGCACCGTTTTCAACCCGAAATAAATTACTGTAGTTGTGGATCCTGATCTTTATCTGGCTGGCAGTTACCGCTGTACGGTCTTTTTTTTCGTAAAGCCGCTGTTCGTTGATCTGGTCTACAATTTGATCCAGACTTAATCCACCAGGATTACTGTTTAATACATGTAATATCGCTTCGTGTAATGTCATCCGCTATAAATTAATTAATCTGTTAACTCTGTTTCTTCAGTACTTTCCTGCAACGCAGCATGATCGGTTAAAGCAACAGGCAGTTGCTTACTCGCCTTTATCTGCATTTTACGCATCTGTTCAGCTTGGCTCACAAGGTTTCCTTTACCGGTATACAACTGCTTATACGCATCTTTCCAGGTATCCTGCGCTTTATCAATCTGGGCGCCAACTCTTTCAAAATTCTCGACAAATCCCGCCAGCTTATCATACAGCTTACCTGCTTTCTCAGCAATCTCCATCGCATTTTTTCCAATAGCATCCTTCTGCCACATATCTGCCACCAGTTTCATTGCAGGGATAAGGTTGGTAGGACTTATCAGTAAAATACGTTTCTTATAGGCATACTGCCACAGTTCAAAATCGGCCTGCATGGCTGTAATATACGCCGCTTCATTCGGTACAAACATAATCACGAGGTCAAGGGCATTGGTAATATCATGATAGCTTTTACGGCTCAACCCGTCAATATGCTGTTTCAGCGAAAATACAAGTTGAGCAAGATGTACAGCTTGTTCCTCACCATTCTCAGCTGCGCAATAACGGTTATGATGCACCAGTGAAACCTTTGAATCAATCACTAAAGTACGTCCGTCAGGATACTTCACTAACACATCCGGCCTGATGGTAGCACCTTCTTCATTTGTTGTTTGAAATTGAACAAAATACTGGAGATCCTTCTGCAAGCCTACATGTTCAAGAATGCTTTCAAGAATACCTTCGCCCCAATCGCCCTGTTGCTTCACATTATTAGATAATGCTTTTGTAAGATTATCTGCCTGTTTAGAAAGGTTCTGGTTCAGCTGCAGCATTTGTTTAATTTGTTCACTCAACGAACCTTTTTCTTTGGCCTCCTGGTTCAGCTTACTTTCAAACTCCTGTTTAAACTCTTTAATATTCGTTTTCAAAGGTTCCAGCAAACTGGTGAGACTGTTTTCCTGCTGCTCCTTGAAGACTTTGGTTTTTTCATCCAGTATTTTACCGGCCATTAACTGAAACTCCCGTTCCATTTCTTTACGTGTATGTTCCAGAACTTCTTTTTGTTGGTTCAGTTGTTCTTCTTTAAACTGTAACTCAGCTCCAAGTTTTGAAACCTCCTGCATCGAACGTTGAAATTCCTCTTGTAGTTGTTTATGCCCTGTGCTCACATCTGCAATTTGCTGATCGAGGTGGAGCATGGTTTGCTCTTTTACTTTTTTATCAATAATGAGTTCCTGGTTCTCCCGCTCGAGATTCTCGTAACTGATTTTAGA
>JAACZX010000002.1 GCA_009996555.1 Chitinophagaceae bacterium
TGATCATGGGCATTAAAATGCGGTTGGCAATAAAGCCGGGATAATCATTCACCACGCAGGGAATTTTGCCCAGCTGTTTGCTTAATTCAACAATGGTATCGGTTACTTCTTTTTTGGTTGCATAACCATTAATGATCTCCACCAGTTTCATTACCGGCACCGGGTTCATAAAATGCATACCAATCACCATATTCGGACGGTTGGTAACAGCTGCAATTTTTGTAATGGAAATAGAAGAGGTATTGCTGGCAAGAATGCAATTGGCTGGTGCTGCTTTATCAATCTCTTCAAAAATTTCCAGCTTTAACGCTGCATTTTCAGTAGCGGCTTCTATTACCAGTTCTGCATGAGTTACACCGTTCAGCAGATCATGTGTGGTTGTAATGTTTTTTAATGTGCTTTGTTTTTGTTCTTCTGTAAGAATTCCTTTTGCAACCTGGCGGTCTAAGTTTTTGGCAATGGTTTCTTTGGCTTTTACCAACTGGCCGGGGTGAACATCAATCAGGGTAACAGCAAATCCGTTTTGGGCAAATACGTGTGCAATTCCATTTCCCATGGTTCCTGCACCAACGACAGCAATCTGTTTCATTTCTATGCTTTTTTATTGCGTGCAATATAAGAAAAGCACATTGTTGAATGAATGACTTGAATTAGAAATAATGCTGATGGAAGACAAGGCAATTTGCCACAAAGTCGCAAAGGCACTAAGTAACACAGAGGAAGAAAAAGAAAACGTGGCTCAAATGCAGATGCAATCTTCTTCGTGCATCTTTCTGGCTTCGTGTCTTTGTGGCGAAAACTAATTTTTCTTTTTAAAATCCCCCCGTTTCCATGCCTGTATAAATTCGTTCCAGGCTACCGGGTTAAAGATGTTTTGCGGGCGGAACTGGCCATTGTAGTATTGCGATTGTGCATGCTGCCCCTGTACATATCTCGATGCTTCACCACCATCTCTCGGAAGTGATTGCTGCAGAATGCGTGCCTGTGCTGTGCGTGTATTTTGCCGGGCTATTTCAATTTTATCAGCAGGTACATCAGTGGTGAGGAATTCCCGTTCAAACTGTTCACGCCTTGGCCTTGCCTTAATAATAGTGGCAGGAAGATAAACCGTATCAACCACCATCAGTTGAATAATGTTGAACGAATTGCCTTCTATGTTTCCGGGAATTTTTACTTCTTTCGGTTTAAAACCAACATAAGTGAAGTCAATGATATCGCCTTTCAACACCACAATACTGAAAACGCCCTGCTCGTTGGTAAACGTACCCCTGTTTTGGTTACGCAGTTTAATGGTTACACCGGGCAGCCCACGAAGGCTGTCGGCAGTCATAACCACACCATACAATTGAACAACGGAATCTTTGAATGATTCAAATTGCGCCTTAACGGCAATGGGGGCAAGCATACAAAGTATAAGCGACAGGAGTAGAAATTTCTTCATCTGCTTCAAAAATAAGCTGAAATCATGATTTGCCTCATCAAATGAAAGCGTTCTATGGCTAATTTTGCAGTTCGATCCACTTTTTTAACAAATACTACTACACATGACAAAGGAACAAGTGCTGCAGGCATTGAGCAATGTACAGGAGCCCGACCTCGGCAAAGACCTTGTAACACTGAATATGATCAAAGACATTGTGATTGATGGCAATAAAGTGTCTTTCACAATTGTATTAACCACACCCGCCTGTCCCATGAAAGATATGATGGGCCGTGCAGCCACGAACGCCATTGAACTACTGGTGAATAAAGATGCGGTGGTGATTGTAAACTTTACATCAAACACCAGCAGCAACCGGAAAGATCCAAAATCGGTACTGCCCAATGTGAAAAATATTATTGCCGTAGTGAGTGGTAAAGGTGGTGTGGGTAAAAGCACTGTTAGTGCAAACCTGGCACTGGCATTGGCGCAAAACGGTGCAAAGGTTGGGTTGATGGATGCTGATATTTACGGGCCAAGCGTACCCATTATGTTTGGTGTGCGTGGCGAACGTCCGAAAATGACAGAAGTAAATGGCAAAGGCATGATTGTGCCAATGGAGAAATATGGCATCAAATTCATGAGCATTGGTTTATTGGTGAACGAAAAAGATGCGATTGTTTGGCGTGGACCCATGGCCAGCAGCGCTATCCGCCAGTTTGTAACCGATGTGTTGTGGGAAGACCTCGACTATCTTGTAATTGATATGCCACCCGGCACCGGTGATATTCACTTAACATTGGTACAAACAGTGCCGGTAACAGGTGCCATTGTTGTAACAACTCCACAGGATATTGCATTGGCCGATGCAAAGAAAGCAGTTGCCATGTTTGGCCAGGCGCAAATTAAAGTGCCGATCATCGGTTTGGTGGAGAATATGGCTTATTTCACTCCGGCGGAATTACCAAACAACAAATACTACATTTTTGGTAAAGATGGTGGTAAACGTTTGGCCGAAGAATTTGAAATGAATTTCCTCGGGCAGATTCCGATTGTGCAAAGCATTCGTGAAGGTGGCGATACAGGCAAACCGGTTATGGCCAGTGATGATGCAGTTACCAAAAAAGCATTTGAAGAATTTACAGCGGCAGCTGTGCGTAGTATTTCCATGCGCAATGCAGAACTGCCTGCCACTCAATTGCTGGAAGTAGTTTCGTAAGCAGAAATATTGTTGATAAGTGATGGCGGGCCTTGCCCCGCCATTTTTTTTGGCACGATAATTTTAGAGAAGCTGGTGACAGGATTTTATTCATCAATAAAAACACATTGTATGGAAATTATTGTCACGCTTCTTATTGGTGCAATTGCAGGCTGGCTTGGCAGCCAGATTTTTAAAGGCCATGGCCTGGGATTAGTTGGAAATATTGTTGTTGGTATTTTAGGCAGTTTTGTTGGTTATTGGTTATTGGGTAAAATGGGGGTGAGCTTTGGCACAGGATGGATTGGCGCCATCCTTACAGGTGCGTTAGGTGCCATTGTAATATTGGCGGTAATCAATCTTGTGTTTAAAAGTGCGAAATAGTAATTGAGGTTACAATGAAAAGTGGCGGGTTTATACCCGCCATTTTTTATTCAGTTCAGTTTTGTGAATTGTGTTTTTACACTCCCTTACCTTTGGCGCATGTACAATTCTGCACAGTTCAAAGAAGATGATGAACAACAGGTGCTTGCGTTTATGAAAGCACATCCGTTTGCAATGTTGATTGGTAACAGCAATGGCCGTGCAGTGGCAACACAGGTTCCGTTGATGATGGAAGAGCGGGAGGGGAAGTTGTTGTTGATCGGGCATATTACACGCAAACAAGATCATCAGCTGGTGTTTGAAGAAAATGCAGAAGCACTTGTTGTGTTTACGGGTGCTCATGCGTATGTGAGTGCAAGCTGGTACGAAAATCCGCAAATGGTAAGCACCTGGAATTACAGTAGTGTGCATGTGCGTGGAAAGCTTAAGTTTTTAGAGGAAGATGGATTGATTGCTGCCTTGCGCAAACTCTCACTGCATTACGAAAAACAGAATACACAATCTTCAACCATCTACGATAATTTACCGGCAGATTATGCTGCAAAAATGCTGAAAGCAATTGTTGGGTTTGAGATGGAAGTTACATCAATTGATCATGTGTTTAAGCTGAGCCAGAACAGAGATGCTAAAAGCTACGATAACATCATCAGCCATTTGAAAGAAGAAGGAAGCGAAGCAGCAGCAGTAGCAAAAACAATGGAAGAGCGGAAAGATAAAGTGTTTAAGTAATGAAAATCTGTTACAGGTTTATCCTCGTGATATTATTAAGCAGTTGTTCAAATATGAAGACGATTACAAACACCCCTTCAGGGGATGGGGGCTTCGATAAACAAGGTCATCGTGGCTGCAGAGGATTGATGCCGGAGAATACAATTCCCGCCATGCTGCATGCATTGGATTTGAACGTAACAACGCTTGAGCTGGATGTAGTGATTACAAAAGACAAGCAGGTTGTGCTTTCGCATGAACCATTCTTTAATCATGAAATTGCCACAAAGCCTGATGGGACGTTAGTAACGGAGGCTGAAGAGAAGAGTTTGAATATCTTTCACATGACCTATGATGAGGTAAAACGTTTTGATGTGGGTTTACGTCCGCATCCACGTTTTCCGCAGCAGCAAAAAATCGCATCGTATAAACCGTTGCTCCGTGATTTGTTTGATAGTGTTTCGGTTTATCTGCAGTCGCACAATCGTCCGCAACCTTATTTTAATATCGAAACAAAATGTTTACCTGCAACAGATGGTATCTTTCATCCAAAGCCGGAAGAGTTTGTTGAGTTGTTGATGGCGGTGATCAGAGAAAAGAAAATGGAGCAGTGGGTCATTATCCAGTCGTTCGATTTTCGTACACTGCAGTACTTGCATCAGCATTATCCAAACATTAAAACAGCGATGTTGATTGAAGACGATGATCAACGTGGAATCGAAAAACAACTTGAAGACTTGGGTTTTGTGCCAACGATCTACAGTCCGCATTATTCGTTGGTGAATAAAGAAGTAATCAGCTATTGTCATCAGCGAAACATCAAAGTAATTCCGTGGACAGTAAATACAAAAGAAGAAATAGAACAATTGAAGAAGCTGGGTGTTGATGGTATCATCAGCGATTACCCGAATTTACTTTAAATGAACGTACTCCGTCAGACGCCCTCGTCGGACGTATATTTTTTGATTTTTAACTTATTGGTCCGACGAGGGCGTCTGACCTTGGATGATTATGAACTTTCAACCAACGCTTGCATTTGCACAACAGCTCGATAAGCAGGATGCTTTAAGAAACTTCCGCAACGAGTTTATTATTCCAACTGAAAACGGAAGCCAGCAATACTATTTTTTGGGTAACTCGTTAGGTCTGCAACCCAAACGTACAAAGGAGAAATTGCAAACCATTCTGGATGATTGGGCGAAGCAGGGCGTGGAATCTTTCTTTCATGCTGAGCAACCGTGGATGGATTATCACGATCGCTTAACAGGTCCGTTGAGTAAAATTGTTGGTTGTTTGCCACACGAAGTAACGGTGATGAATAACCTCAGCGTAAACCTGCATTTGATGCTGGTGAGTTTTTATCGTCCGCAAGGGAAGCGTTGCAAAATTCTTTGCGAGGCCAAAGCTTTCCCCAGCGATCAGTACATGATGGAAACACATGTGCGCAATCATGGTTACGATCCTGCTGATGCCATTGTGGAAATTGCTCCACGTCCCGGCGAACACACACTTCGTAACGAAGATATTCTGCAAAAGATCGTTGAGCTGCGTGAGGAACTGGCGCTGGTTTTATTCGGCGGCATCAATTATTACAGCGGACAGGTATTCGATATGCAAACCATTACACAGCTGGCACAAAAGGCCGGTGCAAAAGTTGGGTTCGATCTGGCGCATGCTGCAGGCAACATCGAAGTGCAACTGCATAACTGGAATGTTGATTTTGCCTGCTGGTGCAATTACAAATATCTCAACGGTGGTCCGGGTGCCATTGCTGCAGCGTATGTACATGAACGTTATCATAACGATGCATCGTTGCAGCGTTTTGCAGGTTGGTGGGGGTATGAAAAATCCACACGCTTTCAAATGAAAAAGGGGTTCAAGCCTATTCAGTCAGCAGAAGGCTGGCAGTTAGGTACGCCGCCATTGTTACTGTATGCATCATTACTTGCATCGTTAGAAGTAGTTGAAGAAGCAGGGTGGAACAACATCAATACAAAACGGAAACAGTTAACTGCTTATCTCTGGTATATACTCGATGAGGTGAACAAGGCGCAAACAAAACCGATCATTGAATTTATTACACCACGCAACGAAGCAGAACATGGCTGCCAGGTAAGTATGAATATGCTGCAACGTGGAAAGGAAATTTATACGGCCTTAATGGATGCCGGTTATTTTGTTGATTGGCGGGAGCCTTCGGTGATCCGTTTGGCGCCAGTGCCTTTGTACAATACGTTTGAAGAAGTGTGGAAGTTTGGGGAGCAGTTGAAGATGGTAATTAGCCAGTAAGACTAAAAGTCGGAAAGCGTAATTCTCTGCGTTTTGCGGAGTGAGTCTTCCGGACTTTCTTTCTATCTTTGTCTCATGACAGAATTCGCAGCATATATCTACATTGATCCTGAAATTCGATTCGGGAAGCCTTGTTTAAAGGGCACACGTATTGCTGTTGCAGATGTGTTGCAATTACTTGCACAAGGGGCTTCACACGAAGAAATTCTCTCTGATTTCCCTGCGCTTACTGAACAGCATATTTTGGCTTCACTTGCATTTGCTGCAAATAGGGAAACAATGATTAAAATGATCGCTGCCTGATGAAACTGCTCTTAGATGCAAATATTTCGTGGCGATTGGTTAAGCTGTTACAAGAAAAAAGTATTGATAGTATACATGTGGAACAAACATCTTTACCTGTTCCTGCATCGGATCGAACTATCTGGCAATATGCGTTAAACGAAAATCTCATTATTGTTACGAATGATGAAGATTTTTTGAACATGAGTAATCTATATGGATTTCCACCGAAAGTAATATTGATCAAAACAGGTAATATGCGTACAGCATATCTGTTTGATTTAATTGTAAAACATTATTCTGCCATTAACGAGTTTGCAAATACTGCAGATATCGGGCTTCTTGAAATTTATAGTAAACAATGACTCGTCAATTTTTAGTAGAACAGATTCAGCAAAAGCAATCGTATTTGTGTGTGGGGTTAGATACCGATCTTACCAAGATTCCCAAACATTTGCAAGCGCATCCTGATGCGATGTTTGAATTTAATAAAGCGATTATTGATGCTACCTTGCCGCATTGCGTCAGCTATAAGATCAATACGGCATTTTACGAAGCAATGGGCGTGAAGGGCTGGGAGGTAATGGAGCGTACGGTTAATTATATTCCTGATACACATTTTAAAATTGCCGATGCCAAGCGTGGCGATATCGGCAACACCTCTACACAATATGCCCGTGCATTTTTTGAAGCCATGAATTTTGATGCCGTTACTGTTGCGCCTTATATGGGCGAAGACAGTGTGCGTCCTTTTCTGGAGTATGAAGGTAAGTGGGCCATTGTACTTGGATTGACTTCTAACAAAGGTGCCAATGATTTTGAGTTAAAACAACTGGTGAGCAGTAATGGCGAGGAACATTTACGTGCTGAGTTTTTGTATGAACGTGTGTTGCGTTCAGTAGCAAAATGGGGTACGCCCGATAATCTGATGTTTGTAGTTGGTGCAACACAAGCAGAAGAGTTTGTGAACATCCGCAGTATTATACCCGATCATTTTTTACTGGTGCCCGGCGTTGGTGCACAAGGCGGCAGCCTGAAAGATATTTCTGAGAAAGCGATGAATAATGATTGCGGTCTCTTAGTAAATGCCAGCCGTGCAGTCATCTATGCATCAGGTAAAGAAGATTTTGCAACCGAAGCAAAGGCTATTGCAGAACAGTACCAGTTTGAGATGAAGGAGTATTTGCGGTAGGCTAAAAAACAGGCTTATGAAAATTCACAAGGCAATTGTTCGTGATTCCTTTATTCATTTACTATTTAGTTTTGCTATTTTTCTTTTAGTAAATTTTTACACTAAAAATGAGGACGCCGGTTTGTTTTATTTGTTTGGATATTTCAGTTGTCTTGCATTTTTTACAATGATTTTGCCACTGTTTGTTTCCGAGAAAGCACGAAGAGATGTTCAAATAAAACCCTATTGGAAAGGAACAATGATAGTATTGTTTATGAATGTCTTTGTACCGTTTGTCGGTGCGCTTTTTGCAAGGTCAATTTATGATTTGATTAAATAAATCATTAGTTCCTTTTTTTCATCTCTCTTACCATCACTTCCTTCACCTTCCCCGCCCAGCGTGCATAATCTTTTGCAGATGGATGCAATCCATCTTCTGCAACCAATGTTTTGTCATTTGCTGCTTCTCTTGTAAACGGCGTAATGTTGATGTAATGCACTTTGTATTTTTTTGCAATGGTTTCATTAATGGTATTGAACGCATCAATCTCTTTTGCAATTTTGTTTCTGTCTCTGTCTTTTGCAAATGGCGTTACACCCCAATCGGGAATGCTTAATACAATTACATGGTTGGCTTTATCGCCAGCATAACCCATTGCCTGCTGCAATAATTCTTCAAACTGTTGCGCATATTCTTTTTCACTTCGTCCACGGTATTGGTTGTTTACACCAATCAGCAGTGTAACAAAATCAAACGGTACTGCCAATCTTGTACGACTGAGTTGTTCCTGCAGTTCATCGGTCGTCCATCCTGTTTTGGCAACAATAGCAGGCTCATCAATAGTGAGCTTTTCTTTCCGTAATAAATCCACAACCTGGTGCGGAAAATTTTTGTTCTCAGGAACACTTTCGCCAATGGTATAGCTATCGCCAAGTGCTAAATAGGTGTATGTCTTTTGTGTATTGTTTGTTGGCATTTTACTGCTGTTGCATGAAATAGTGAAAATGAAAAATAAAAAAATGGAATAAACGAATTGCATATTATGAACCTGTTTGTAGTACTCGTATAATTAATTTTCAGGAATTCCTGATTTAAAACTACCGCTTCCCATCGTCCACCACGGACGAATATCGTAGGTTAAACGACCGGCAATAACAGCAGGATCTGTTTTCACCAATGCTTCGATCTCTTCTTTTGTTTTACAACCCGGAGCCGATGCATCGAAGATGAATAAACCAACCCAATCACCTCCATCACCAAACGGTCCGGCTACTTTCAACTTGCCTTCTTTATGCAGGCGTGCCATATTGCTCATGTGGCCTTCCTGTATTTTCGCAGCTGTTGCAGAATCCTGTGTGCGGTTAGCTCCTTTCAGCAGCATCACAAACCAGTAAGGTTGAATTTTTTCTTTTGGTTGCTCATTAGTTTGTTGCGCATAAGCAACGCTGCCGGTAAACAATAAAGCGAACAGCAGAAAATGTTTCATACAAGCGTATTAAGTGCCGAAAAAGTACAACTTTTTTGTGTGGTTGCCCACACGTACATTTGTTAACTTTTAAAACGAATGTTGTTGCTATGTCAGTTAAACAAGACCTCTTCCAAAGTCCCGACTATTTTTTAGTTGATGAGTTGTTTACAGAAGAACACAAACTCATCCGTGATGCCGTGCGCACCTACGTAAAAAAGGAAATTTCCCCAATCATTGAAGACTATGCACAGAAGGCTGAGTTTCCGCAGCAGATCGTTCAGCAAATGGGCGAGTTGGGCTGCTTTGGTCCTACTGTTCCTGTTGAATATGGTGGTGGCGGTTTAGATTATATCAGCTATGGTTTAATGATGCAGGAACTGGAGCGTGGCGATAGTGGTGTGCGTTCAACTGCAAGTGTGCAGGGCAGTTTGGTGATGTATCCCATTTATGCTTACGGCAACGAAGAGCAACGCAAAAAATATTTACCCAAGCTTGCAAGTGGTGAGTGGTTGGGCTGTTTTGGATTAACAGAGCCCAATCATGGCAGTGACCCCAGCAGTATGCTCACGAATATTAAAGATGCAGGCGATCATGTGCTATTGAATGGCGCAAAAATGTGGATCAGCAATGCACCTTATTCACAAGTGGCAGTTGTATGGGCAAAAGATGAAGAAGGTATTGTGCGTGGTGTAATTGTTGAACGTGGTATGGAAGGATTTTCTACACCAACCACACATGGAAAGTGGAGCTTGCGTGCAAGTGCTACAGGTGAGCTGGTGTTTGATAATGTAAAAGTGCCGAAAGAAAATATTTTACCAAACGTACAGGGATTAAAAGGTCCGCTTGGCTGTTTAACCAAAGCACGTTATGGCATTGCATGGGGTGTGTTGGGTGCTGCCATGGATTGTTACGATACAGCATTGCGTTACAGCAAACAACGTATTCAGTTTGGAAAACCAATTGGCGCATTTCAGCTGCAACAAAAAAAGCTGGCTGAAATGATCACAGAAATTACAAAAGCACAATTACTCAACTGGCGTTTAGGTGTATTGATGAGTGAAGGCAGAGCAACACCACAACAGGTGAGTATGGCCAAGCGCAACAGCTGCGAAATTGCAACCAATATTTGCAGAGATGCACGGCAGATGTTAGGCGGTATGGGTATTACCGGTGAATATTCCATTATGCGCCACATGATGAATCTTGAAAGCGTAATTACCTACGAAGGCACACATGATGTGCATCTGCTCATCACAGGTATGGATGTAACAGGCTTTAATGCATTTAAGTAAATATGACCCTTTCTTTTTAGTGAGAGGATACCGGTAACGGTATCCTCTCTTGTTTTCTGCATGACAAGCAGTTGATTTTTAATGAAAAATAAAAATAAGTGAGGCAACCAATTCTGATTGGCATTCATCTTGCTTCTATTCGGCGGGCTTTCCATGCCTGCCTGTATCCTTTGCAGACTAACTGTAATTCATCCCGATTTCTGATTAACTAAAAAAAGTATTTGTATGGTAACAGTAATTATCCCTGTATTGAATGAAGCGGAAACAATTGAAAGCGTTGTAAAATTTGCCTGGTCGAATGAACATGTATCGGAAGTGATTGTTGTTGATGATAAGTCTTTTGACGATACCGTAAATATTGCTTCAGCTGCAGGTGCAAAAGTTATTACCAGTACAAAGTTGGGTAAAGGGATGTCAATGAAAGATGGGTTGCTTTGTGCAACAAATGATATTCTTGTTTTTCTGGATGGTGATATTAATCCTTATCCTCCTAATACGGTTCGTGATCTTACCGATCCCATCATCAATAACACGCATGATTTTGTAAAAGCCACATTCGGTCGTAATGCAGGAAGAGTAACAGAACTTGTTGCCAAACCATTGCTGAATATTTTATTTCCTGACCTTTCTGAATTTGAGCAACCCCTGAGCGGAATGATTGCAGGACGTAAACAGTTTTTTGAGAAGATCGATTTTTATGATGATTATGGAGTGGACATTGGTATTCTCATTGACATGTACCTGATGAATGCACGCATTACAGAAATAAACATCGGTTACATAGATAATAAAAGCAAACCATGGCAGGCGCTTGGTAAAATGAGTAAAGAAGTATCACGTGCCATTATTCAAAAAGCCATGCAACAGAATAAGCCCAATGCAACACTGGAAGAGCTGCAGTCTTTTTCTGAAATACGTGACCAGATGGAGTTTGCTATCCGTGAAAGTTTGAAGGGGTTAGATAAGATTGCCATTTTTGATATGGATGGCACAATACTTCGTGGAAGATTTATTGACACCTGTGCAAAGCTGTACAGTTTTCAAAAGGAGTTGCTTGATATACGGGCAAGTGGTGCAGATCCTGCCAGTACAACAAAAAATATTGCCAAGCTGCTCAAAGGACTTAATCTGTCGCAGATACTTGCCGTGGCCGACAGTATTCCGCTGGTGTATGATGTAAAGGATGTAGTAAAGGAATTGAAAAACCGGGGTTATGTAGTGGGGATCATCAGCGATAGTTATGATGTGGTGACCAATCACATCAAAACAAAAATTGGTGCCGATTTTTCATTGGCCAATGAACTGGAGTTTTCAAAAAGTGTGGCAACAGGTGAGGTAAAACTTCCTTCTTTCTTTTTTAATCATAACGAATCTATCTGCAAGCATTCCATGTGCAAAACAAATGCAGTGCAGCATATTCTGAAGCACTACAATATCGACATCAACAATGCTATTGCCATTGGCGATAGTGAAAACGATCTGTGCATGGTGAAGCATGTGGGTGTGGGTGTTTCTTTCTGTTCATCAAACGAATTATTGAACTATCTTGCCGACAGGCAGATCGTTAAACCTTCTTTTGAAGAAATACTGGAATTTGCCTGATGAACATGCCGCTCAGGACAATTATCCGAAATATTAACAGGTATCGTGCTGCACACATCAGCCACAGAAATTTTCTGTTCATTGCAAGTATCATTACAGGAGTAGTAATGGGGCTTGTTGCAGTGGCACTTAAAAAATCTGTACATGCTATTCAGCATTGGTTACAGGAAGGTTTTTTTGGTTACGACTGGCAATTTCTTTTTTATCTGCTTCCGTTAATAGGCATACTCATTACCGTGTTTTATGTGCAACGTGTACATAAAGGTTCGTTAGGAAAAGGGATCAGTGGAATTATACAATCTGTTTCAAGACGCAATGGAAATGTGTCGGCAGATAATACATACAGCCACATGGTGAGTAGCGCTGTAACTGTTGGCTTTGGAGGCTCAGTAGGATTGGAGGCGCCAATTGTTATTACAGGCTCAGCAGTAGGTTCAAATATCGCCAGGATATTTTTGTTAGGCCAGAAAGAACGTATTCTTTTACTTGCATGTGGTGCTGCTGCAGGTATTGCAGCTGTATTTAATACGCCTGTTGCCGGTGTGTTATTTGCAATGGAAGTATTACTGGCAGAATTTTCTATTCCCACGTTTATACCTGTATTAATTGCTTCTGCAAGTGGTGCGGTTATTTCAAGGTTGATGTATAATGAGCATTTATTCTATCTCATTACACAAGACTGGAAGATCGATGCAATACCTTTTTATTTATTGCTGGGCGGTTTGTGCGGATTGGTTTCTGTTTATTTTATGCGGGTATATTACTGGACGGAAAAAAAGTTTGCCCAAACCAAAACAGTCATACCAAAAGCAATTGGAGGAGGGCTGTTGCTAGGGTTGCTTATTTTCTGTTTCCCTGTTTTATATGGTGAAGGATATTCCACTATTGCATCATTATTCTCCGGCGATACTTCAAAACTTCTGGAGAATGCTTTTTACAAAGAATGGGTGAGCAATCCTTATATACTTTTACTCATTATTGCTGGTATAGTTCTATTTAAAGTAATTGCTACAGCTGTAACCATTAATGCGGGTGGTAACGGTGGCATTTTTGCTCCCACTTTATTCTCCGGTGCTGTAACAGGTTTTGGTTTTGCCTTCTTCTTTAATACAACCGGGTTGAAGGAATTGCAAACAGTAAACTTTGTAGCTGCAGGCATGGCCGGTATTTTAAGTGGAGTAGTGCATGCACCATTAACATCCATCTTTCTTATTGCGGAAGTAACCGGTGGTTATACATTGTTTGTGCCGCTTATGATTGTATCGGCAGCAAGCTATTTTATTACCCGTGCTTTTGAACCATATTCCATTTATACAGAGAAGTTGGCGCAAAAAGGATTTAAGGTTGATGATAAGGAACTGGTGCTGCTGAACAATATAAAACCCGAATCTATTGTTGAACGGAGTTTTATTGCCTTGCAGGAAAATGATCGTTTCCGTAAGTTGAGCAATGCGTTTTTGGTGAGCGACCAAACCGTGTTTCCTGTTTTGAACAGTGAAAACAAGTTGGTGGGTCTTGTGTATATTGATGATGTAAAATCAATTTTGATGCATGAAGAGCTGTTTGATCAGAAACTTATTTCTGAAGTAATGGTTAAGCCGCAATACAGCATTTCGGTAAAAGACGATATTCAAAAGATCATGCGCCTGTTTGATCTTTCGGGGCTTTGGTATATTCCCGTACTTACTACTGATGGAAGTTTTGCAGGCTTTGCAGATAAACGAAAACTGCTGGCGCTACTGCGTGAAACACTCACTTCGCATCAGTTATCTGAACGATTATAGAAAATCCTGAGCAGCATCCGTTGTAAAACGCAGGAGCGAAGCTGATTTCAGATCAGCAGCATTCCATTTCGGATGATCATAATCTGCAGCTGCCGGAATAACCACACACTTCATGCGTGCAGCTTTGGCTGCAATCATGCCATTGAACGAATCTTCAAAGGCAATGCATTCTGTTGGAACTACGCCCAACGATGCTGCGCAGTTGATGTACACTTCAGGATGTGGTTTTCCAAACGGAAGTTTTTCTGCTGAAGTAATTGCATCAAACGAATGTTGCAGGTTTAATTTTTTCAGCACCACATCCACCAATGACAGAGGCGAAGAAGTGGCGAGGCCGATCTTGTATGATCGTTCTTTAAAGAAAGAAATAATTGTATTTACGCCGGGAAAAGCTTCGCCTTTTGCATCGATCTTGTAAATAGCCTTACTGATGATGCGTTCAATAGCCACTGGCGCCTGTTCCGGTGAAATAGAAAAATAATGAAACCAATGTTTGATCCATTCTTCCGTACGCAAGCCTGTGGAAGTATGGTATTGTTCCAACGTTAATTCTTTACCAAACTCAGCTAATGTTTCGCTGCCCGCCTCCTGCCACAATGGTTCACTGTCAATAAGTAACCCATCCATATCAAAGATTGCTGCCTTAAATTTCATGGCGCAAACTTCGATAAAAAAAGCAGTCTTTAAAATAAATGTTACCTCAACGCATAAACAACACTAACTGAAAACTCAAGTTTTATTTTTTTAAAATTCACCAGGTCGTTGTTCCCGCTTGTCTTATCATTTGTTACTATCGCATTGGAATAGGAATATTGGTATTGAGCGAACGGGGACAACATGTGAGGTTCGTTTTCTGTTATGGTTACGGCGGAGCCTATTCCTTCTCCAACTGCCTGGGCAAGGTATTCTGCTTTTTCTTTTGCAGCTTTAATGGCTTTTATTTTCAATTGTCTTTTAAACTGGGTCATATTCGTATGCCACACTTTTACAATCTGGAAATTGGCGGTGGCATCTTCATTCAGCGTTTCAATTAATTTTTCCATTTTTGAAACATCATTAAACAGAATTTGATACGAAACTCCGGCAAGTAAAGTGGGATCTTTTTTACTCTTGCGCCACCAGTCATTACTGTTTATTCCTTCCATTGAAGCAATACTGATAGCTGAATCTGCAATGCCAACTGATCTGCAATTTTGAAGAAACTCTTTTGTGATGCGTGCTAATTCAACTTTTTCTTCACCCTTTTTCTTGAATTCTTTCAAATCTACCTGTACATAAATTTCATTTGGTACAATTTCCATTTCAGCCTGGCCGCTTACACTGATGGTTTTGGGATAAGGATTTGTAAACAGCTGTGTTTGAGATTTAACCGAAGAAGCAAGTAGTAAAACTCCGACAAAGAAGCATAAATGTTTCATGATCAATGATTAAGTGTGAAATAATTTTCGAAAAAATAACTTTTTGAATGTTACCAAAATGTTATCTTGCAGCACCCCAAAGGGGTTGTCAATCAACTTTAACCATGTCAACTTTCTCTGAACGTATAAAGGGTTTTAACTTATTGCGTCGTGTGGTGTACGGTGTTGTTGGTGTAGCAACTTACCCCGGTATTGCGCTCATCAATAAGCTGCAGGTGCACGGTGCTGAGCGGTTAAAAGATTTACCCAAACGCAATGTTCTGTTTGTAAGCAATCACCAGACTTATTTTGCTGATGTTATTGCTTTTCTGCATATTTTCTTTGCTGCAAAATGGGGCAAATACAAAGGGTTAGGTATTCCTTATTATCTTCTCAATCCAATTACAAGAATTTATTACGTGGCTGCAGCTGAAACCATGAAAGATACATGGCTCACCCGTTTGTTTGCCAGTGCAGGTGCACTAACGGTAAAGCGTACATGGCGTGCAGAAGGCAAAGAAGTGCAACGTGGGTTAGATCCCGGTGATACACGCAAAATTGCAAGAGCGCTTGATACCAGCTGGGTTATTACTTTTCCGCAAGGAACCACCAAGCCGTTTGCGCCGGGTCGTAAAGGCACAGCTTATATCATCAAACAAAATCAACCCATTGTAGTACCAATTGTGATCAATGGTTTCTGGCGGGCGTTTAATAAAAAAGGGTTGAAGTTTAAAAAAAGAGGAAGCATTCTTTCAGTCACCATCAAAGAGCCGATGAATATTGATTACAATGCACCGGTTGACGAAATTCTTGACCAGGTGATGGATGCAATTGAACAAAGTAAAAAATACATGCTTAAAGGAAAACATCACCTCATGAGCGTGATTGATAAATGAAATTAGTGCCTGAGCGCCGGAAAAGGATGAGCCACTTCGCTCATCCTTTTTTTTGTACTTCTGTTCCCCGTTGTTTGTGAGCCTGTAATATTCATTAACTTTAAAACAGCCAAACCACGCTGCATGTATCACTCAACCGGTAAAAAGGTGCACATCCTGCTCCACCCCGAACTGGGGGAAACCAAATGGGATAAGATCATTAATGCCTTCATTATTTTTCTGATTATTTCGAATGTGCTTGTTGTGATGCTCGAAACTGTGTCATCACTGCATCAGGAGTATAAAACCTTTTTTTATTATTTCGATCTTGTTTCTGTTATCATTTTTTCTGTAGAATATGTGTTACGGGTTTGGACCTGTAATCATGATCCGAAATACAGTAACGGGATTTTGGGACGGGTGAAATATATTTTTTCGCTGGAAGGATTGATTGATCTGCTGGCAATACTTCCTTTTTATGTGCATGTTGTAGTGGGGCTCGATCTGCGTATACTGCGCATATTACGGTTATTGCGTTTTTTGCGTTTGTTCAGGCTTACTGCATATATGAAGTCGGCAAAGATGATCAAGAATGTTTTTGTGAAACGTGCAAGCGATCTAAAGCTGAGTGTTGTGCTCATTCTCATCCTCATCATCATATCTTCAAGTATTATTTATTTTGCCGAACATGAAGCACAGCCAAACGTTTTTTCCAGCATTCCTGCTACGCTTTGGTATGCATTGGTTACATTAACAACGGTTGGGTTTGGCGATATGATTCCTGTAACGTTTGTGGGGAAATTAATGACAGGCGTTATTATGCTGAGTGGTGTGGCTATTTTTGCATTGCCTGCCGGCATTATTACAGCCGGTTTTTTAGAAGAAGTGCAATACATGCGGGGCCGTAAACATGTAAAGTGTCCCGAGTGTGGTAAAAGTTTCATCCCAGATCATACAGAACACGGGCATTAGTATGATGTGATGAAAACGATCGTCCGGATATGAATACTGTATATAAACTTATCATCATTTTCCTGTTAGTACAATGCACAGCAGCGGCACAGTCTTTTTATATTAAGGGTGTTGTTACTGATGATGAAACAGGAACTCCGCTTGCAAATGCAAGCATCTTCATTAACAGCTCCACAACAGGAACAATTACAAACAGCGCAGGTGAGTTTCAGCTGGGGCCTTTTGCGCCGGGAACGTACGAAGTGGTTGCTTCGTTTGTGGGCTACGAAAGGCTGTTGTATGTCGCAGATCTTCGTACCACATCTATACGTATCAGCTTCCGGATGAATAAACGGAATGAAGAAATGCGTGAGCTGCTGATCTTGCCTGAAGAAACAAGAGTGCGTTACCTTGAAATTTTCCGAAAGACGCTGCTGGGCGAAACAAATGCGGCAAGGCGTGCAAAAGTGAAGAACTTAAGAGATGTGCAGTTTGAAGCTACAGCAAACCGAAATGAACTGGTGGCTTATTGCGATACAACATTGGTAGTTGATAATCCTGAGCTTGGGTATGTTGTTTATTTCGACCTGGTGGATTTTTATTATAACCGTGCAACCGGGGAATCACGTTTTTTTGGGTACACACGTTTTGTTGACAAGAATGATGAAGGAGAGAATAAACGCCGTTGGGCAAAGCGAAGACGGGAAACCTACGATGGAAGTTCCATGCACTTTTTCCGCAGCCTCGTGAATCGCCAACTGAAAGAAGAGAAATTTACAGTACAGAATATTTACCGCAAAGAAATGAAGCAGGATGGAGTGCCCCCTAAAAATATCACAATTCAAATGGGCAGGAGTAATGCAATTGATATTGCAGTACCCGTTACAGAAGATAGCCTTCTGCATCTTTACAGCGATTCAGGATATAAAATATACGAATTGAAAATGGCTGACCGTTTGCGAGTGGTGTATGCAAAAAACACTGCTTTAAAACTGGAGGTCACGAAAAACAGAATAATTGGCGGGCAGGTTCGTGATGGCTCTATCTCTGGTCTTCGTCCGTATAAACCTCCCGTTCTTGTTGATTATCGAGGACGGTTGCTCACACCCATGGCTGCGTATTATGATGGCATCTGGTCGTTTGAACGGTTAGCGAATATGTTGCCGGAGGATTACAAGCCGGAGTAAATGAAAGACAATAATGCTTAGCGGGCTTCGTTTTAGTCCAAATTGTTTTTATGCTTACAGCTTCATTAAAATCATTACAATTTGTTGTATTTGTAGCGTTTGCTGTAATTGTAAGTATTTCAGGTTGTGTACAGAGTATTAACAACGAAAGTGTTTTGGTGAAAAGTCTGGATATAGGTATAACCGAGAGTAGCGAAACAATTAAAAGAAGCAATAGTGGAATTTATGAGGCAATAAAAATGAAAGCAGCAGATCCGGTTACAAGTGAACGGGCTATTGCAGTACTTGTTAAAGCAGATTCTCTCAGAAAGAAAGCAGAAAGAATCAAGAATTTACTATCTGAATACAAAAATAAAATTGCTGCAGATAAGATTGAAATGAACGATGCTGATTTAAGTGATATGTTATTTGAGCAAATCAGAAATTATAATAGCGATTTAGTAAATGTAGACTCGCTGTTTCACACTACTGCAATGGCGAACCGGTTAAAGCTGAATAATATAGAAGCTGCAGGCTTGCATCTGTTTGAAAAAAATCTTTTAGAAGTTGGAGTGTTTTCTCAAAGTGTTTTCATAAACAAATTAATTGCTGATGTTGTAATTGATGAAAATACATTATTGAATCAACTTTATGACAGATTGTGGACACAAGGAAAGTGTGTTTTTATATCGCCAATTGTCGGTATAAGCTCGTCTGTCATCTCCATTAATGATTCTGTAGAGATATTAGCTGGCATCGGACACTTTGAAGCTCCAAGACGTTCTAAAATGATTGTTGATGGCGTAACCGTTTATCCCGGTGCTAACGGACTCTTTATTTATAAATACAAACCAAAAGGGAAGAGGGGGAAATCAATAATTCCGGTGCAAGTTTTTTATACTGATGCAGACGGTAACGATGCTGTGACCGAAATGAAACTAACTCTTACTATAAGGTAGCATTAGTTTATTTCTTACCCTTCAGCAAACAACGCTTTCAACTCAGCTGCATCATTCGGCTTCATTTTTCCACCAAGGATCAAACGTAATTGCCGGCGGCGTAATGCACCATCAAACAGTTTTTGTTCTTCTTCAGTTTCAGGAATCAACTGCGGAACAGGTTTGGGCTTGCGGTTAGGATCTAATGCCACAAAAGTGTAGTAGGCTTCGTTGCTTTTATAACGGTATTGCTGCACTGTATCTTCACCCCAAACACGCATGTGCACTTCCATTGAGCTGTTAAATGCCCGTGTAACTTTTGCTTCAATATGAACAACATTGCCCAGCTTGATCGGGTTTTCAAACGAAATATTATCAACGCTTGCTGTAACAACGGGGGAGTTACAATGTTTGCCTGCTGCTAATGCAGATGCAATATCCATCCAGTACATTAAGCGGCCACCCATAAGGTTACCAAACACATTGGTGTCGTTTGGCAGTACCAACTCTGTCATTACAATAAACGATTCTTTTGCTGTTTTGCTGTTCATAACGCCTCTCCCTCGTTCCCTCTCCGATAGAGAGGGAGGTTGAACTTTTAAAATTTTATCAAATTGGTGCTGACACGTCAGCTATTGAAAAAGCATCTGCATTATTACGGTATAATGTGCAGATGCTTTTAATTTATTCGTTGCCTTTGTTCCTCCCCTCCGGGGAGGTTAGGTGGGGCTTTAGATCACCAGCATCGCATCTCCATAACTGAAGAAACGGTACTTGTCTTTAATTGCTTTTTTGTAAGCTTCCATGGTAAGATCGTAACCGGCAAATGCGCAGGTCATGATCAGCAAACTTGTTTTTGGCAGGTGGAAGTTTGTTACCAATGAATCAGCAATATTAAAATTGTAAGGAGGATGAATGAAAATATTCGTCCAGCCTTCACTTGGTTTTAATAACTGTTGTGCAGTGAATGATGTTTCCAGTGCACGCATGGTTGTGGTGCCAATGGAACAGATGCGGTGTTTGCCTTCCTTTGCTTTGTTTACAATTTTGCAGGCAAATTCATCGATCTTATAGTATTCTGCATCCATTTTATGCTTGCTCAGGTCTTCCACTTCAATTGGGCGGAAAGTGCCTAAACCGGTATGCAGTGTTACTTCTGCAAAACGTACACCCTGAATTTCCAGGCGCTTGATCAGCTCCTGGCTGAAGTGCATACCTGCAGTGGGCGCAGCAACCGCACCTTCGTGTTTTGCAAACACGGTTTGGTAACGCTCACGATCTTCATCATCCGGCTTACGCTTAATGTATTTTGGCAAAGGTGTTTCGCCCATGTTATAAAGCACAGTGCGGAACTCTTCATCAGTACCATCAAACAAAAAGCGGATTGTACGACCACGTGAAGTAGTGTTGTCAATTACTTCTGCAACCAGGTCTTCTGCATCGCCAAAGTATAATTTGTTACCTACACGGATCTTTCTTGCGGGATCAACAATTACATCCCACAAACGATTTTGCTTATTTAACTCACGGAGAAGAAAAACTTCAATTTTAGCACCTGTTTTCTCTTTGCGGCCATACATGCGGGCAGGAAATACCTTCGTGTTGTTCACAACAAAAACATCCTTGTCGTCGAAATATTCCATGATGTCACGGAAAGTTCTGTTTTCGATGTTACCGGTTTTACGGTTTACCACCATCAAACGGCTGTCTTCACGTTTTTTTGTTGGATTCTGAGCAATGAGGTTAAGGGGTAGATCGAACGTAAACTGTGATAGCTTCATACTGCGTTTTAGAATTTTCGTAACGGTGCAAACGCAGGACTGAGATGAGTGCTTGGGAGTATCTCTCCAAACCCCGTCTTACGGCACCGGGTTTGAACCTGTTACTTTTGATGGCTGCAAAGGTAAGGGAAATGGCTGAAAACCGGAGAAACTTATGCACACTAACCCAGCTGTACTTTACGGCCGGGAATAGCTTCCAAAAGCTGGCGTGTATAGGTAGATTGTGGCCGGAAATAGATATCATCAGCAGCACCGGTTTCTTCAATACAACCTTTGTTCATCACAATAATCCGGTCGCAGATGTAACGCACAACAGAAAGGTCGTGGGAGATAAAGATGGACGTAAAATCAAACTCATCTTTAAGCTCGTTGAGCAGGTTTAGTACCTGCGCCTGCACACTCACATCAAGTGCCGAAACGGACTCGTCCCAAACAATAAATGATGGATGCAGGGCTAATGCCCTTGCTATAACAATACGCTGCCGTTGTCCGCCACTGAACTCATGTGGATAGCGGTTGAAATGATCGGCCTGAAGGGTTACTTTTTCCAGCAATTCCACCACTTTTTCCTTGGCTTGTTTTTTTCCTGGCTGCAAACCATGTACAAGCATCGGTTCGGCAATGGCATCGCCAATACTGATGCGTGGGTTGAGTGAAGAGTAGGGATCCTGGAAAACGATTTGCAGGTCTTTGCGCTGTTCTTTGAAACTTGTTGAAGATGTCTTCAGCATGTCTTCACCTTTCAGCAAAATACTGCCGGATGTAGCTTCCACAAGCCGGAGAATGGCTCTGCCA
>JAACZX010000191.1 GCA_009996555.1 Chitinophagaceae bacterium
GAACTGCTTGCTGCAAAAATTCAACTGCTCAAAGAGTACCCTGCATTAAGTAGGGATCGTTCAGCAGCATATAATTATACTTCAGCTCCTGTTTGGGGTACTGCTAATGTAAGTGGATTGGAGCACCGGATTTGCCGTTTGCTTGGTATCAGCAATTATTTCCGTCATAACATTTCAAGCATCAAGTCGGAAGTGGTGGAAGAGATCAACAATGGTACTCCTGAATATGTGTTCCGTATTGCTGATCCTGAGAATGCCAGTCGCACATTGCTGAGCAGTACAAAAAAATATACCACAAAAGCTGAGGCGGAAGCAGTGTTTGCCAAAGCAATGGAACATGCAGCGCTTCGTGATCATTACGACCTGAAGCAAGCTGCTGATGGCCGTTATCATTTTAATGTAGTTGATGAAAAAGGAGAGTTGCTTGCCCGTCGCTTTGAGTACTTCGCCACAGAAAATATTGCCGAAGCTGCAATACTGAAACTTTTGTTACTGGCAAAAGAGAAGTATAGTAATGAAGGATTGTTTGTAGTGGAGCATTTGTTGTTAAGGATGGATGCATCTTTCCTTAAGACAGAAAATGAGTTATTCAACAAAGAAAACTTTCTTCCTGTTTGCACTGATGGCGACTGTGAAGATTGCGAACAAGATCCTTATTCATTCCGCATTACTGTTGTATTGCCAGCTGAGACACTTCGTTTCCGGAATATGGATTTCCGGAAGCAAGTGGAGAATATTATCCGGCAGCAAACGCCTGCACATATCTATCCAAAAATTTGTTGGGTGAATAATGAACAGTTTGCTCAATTTGAAACAGCATGGGAATTATGGCTTGCATTAAAACAGGAAGGAAAACAAAACACAACGGAAGGATTAATTGCAACAAGAGCATTGATCGATATTTTATTTAATCTGCGGAGTTTAATGCCAAAAGGCGTGTTGCCCGAATGTGGCGAACCACCTGCAAATCCGCTTGTACTTGGAAGAACAAGTTTAGGTAATCTTTAAAAATATTTCGTATGCAACATATTCCTGTAAAACTCAAAGAACCGAAAAACACCTTCAATTATTTTGAAGATAACCAGGTGCTTACTGCCGAGCAATTGAATCATGTGGTTCAGTATTTCGATTACCAGCAGCGGCTTACACGTGCACGACTGTTGGGTGTGGGAATCGTATGCGGTTTAAATATTGTGTTTGAAAGGAATAGTATTACGGTTACAAAAGGCGTAGGTGTAACAAGTGATGGTGATCTTGTTGTGCTGGAAGCAGATAAAGTACTTGTTGCTGCAAAACAGCTGGATGATAGTAAAGCAAACTATCCGGCATTTGAAAAACTAAAGAATGAAGACAGTACGATTCGTTTATCAGAACTGGTGGAAACAAATGATGACGCAACGGGGCTTGCTGATTTCTTTGGTAGAAATAATCCGCCACAGAATACGGTTGTACTTGCTTACCTGAGTCAGTATACAATTGATTCTGATCAATGTTCGGCTGATGAATGTGAGAACAAAGGTTTGGTGCATCATTCTGAATTAAAGTTTCTTGCCATCAGCAGGAGTGATTACGATCTGATCGATACTGATGCTGATTGTTGCGGCGATGAATATTTCAATATGCCTGAAGTAAGTATTCCACGTGTACTGCTGAATGAAAATGATGCCATCTTCAGCTATCCGGATCTGTTGCGTGCTTACGGAACTGCCATTACTAATGCAGGTAATATTCTTGAAGAGGGATTGAAAACTGCGGGAGCAACTGCCCGGGATCTGTTGCAGTGTTACAAGCTGAATGGCGGATATAAAGAATTGTTTACCCAGATTGAAATGAATGCTGTAACTAAAGTGCCAGCCATTGCAAAAAAGGCAGTGGCAGATAATGCACGTGGCATACAATACGTGTACGATTTCTTAAAAGATGTAGCGGCTGCCTATAATGAATTCAAGGAAAGTGTTTTCGATCTTTGTCATGGCTGTTGTACTTCATCCGATGCATTTCCAAAACATTTGTCATTGGGATTGGTACAGGTTGCTGATTTTGAACTAAACAGAAAATACAGGCAATGTTTTATTGAATCGCCCATTCTCAATAACAAGAACGAAGCAATGGAAGATGCACTGCATCTTTTTGCACGACTGGCAAAATTAATTGCATCCTTCAACATCCCAGAAAGGGCAACGATAAAAATTACCCCTTCAGGTGGTATCAACGAAGCACTTGGAAACAGGTCGATCCCTTATTACTACGATGCAGAAAAAGTTGTGCAACACTGGTCGCCAAAAACCTGGCAGCGTAATAAAAGCAACACGGTATTATCGTATCATTCACAGCAGTATTCAAGTTTGCCACATGTAACAACGCCGCTGATGTTTGATATCGATCCATATCCTTTCTTACGGATTGAAGGACATATTGGAAAAACATATGACGATGCATACATCGCCATTGATAACATACGAAAGCAATTTGATCTGCCTTTTGATATTGCAGGTGTGCAATTGCAAAAAGAAAAAATAAAACGGTTGCCACCTAAAGTAATTCGTCCGGGGATTCTTGATTTATTGTACGACAAAGAACGCCTGCACATGGATACCAAGCTGGATTATGTGAAGAAGTATAATGAATCGCTGTTATTAAATCTTCCAAATGATGATGAACTTAACCAACCTGCTATTACAAAAGATTATGGTGATCCAAAGGCCTTAAGAAATTTGGTGTTGAATAAAAAAAATGAATTGGATACGCAGATCGCCACTACAAAAATTGCGTTGGCCAAACCGGCGAGAGAAGTGGTGGGTACTGTAGCCTGGGATGATCTGCACCTCAGCATGGCCAATGCCGGTGCTGAAGTAAATAAAAATTCAAAACTGTTTACTGCCGCAGCGTTCCGTTCACCACTTGAGAACCTTGCAGTGTTAGAGCAGCCGAGAATACTGTTGTGGCTTGGTGATATTTTGCAAAAGCAAAAACAACAGGTAGAAGACGGCTATATTTTCAGCAAATTTCTGCAACAGAATCCTGCGATGATGCACAATGGCGGTGTTTGCAAAGGCGGAACGTTTATTCTGGTGTATGAAAAAATTGGTGATACTGAAACCGTTGTTGCTGATTTTTACTTGCCCTACATTGCTAAAGATGAATTGGTGGAATCGAAGGTTGATACGACAACTATACCAGTGAGACCGATAAAAGAAATCAACTACACCATTTCGAAAGATATTATTAAGCGGCCTCTTTTAAATGCCGAGCTTTTTAACGTGAAGGAAGAATTGGTGAGAGTGAAAGACCTTACCAACAATGCTGATGTTAACCTAAGCAGAAGATTAAATGATTTCGACCTAAGGATAAATAAGGTTGGACAAGATGTGCTTGTAAACCGGGAGAATATTGGAAAAGAAGTAGCCGTCGTTAAAGACAGGTATGAAATGTCGTTCTCAAAATTAATTTCATCTTACGATACCGTTGTTACGAAAGGTAGTATTAAAGTTAGTGCAGAAGGAGGCGTCAGGGAAACAACCCGTGCCGATTTTGAAGAACTGATAACAGGCGTAAGAACAGAGTTCAACGGAAAAATACTGGAAACAGAAAACAGGCTGAATGCAAAAGTTACCACTGTAACAAACGAACTCACTGCAACAAAAGCACAGGTAACAAAAACCGGCAGCGATCTTGCTTTGCTCGATGGCAAATTAAATACTGTCAGAACAGAGTTGACGTCGAAGATAGCAGCTGATGTGAAAGGTGTAAACGATCGTGTAACTTCTGTTGAAAGCGGATTTAATACAAGGTTGGTGCAGGCAGCTGCAGCAAATGATACCAAGTTAAGCCAGGCTATTGCTACTGTTAACAGAGATATGGCAACCAATGCACAGGCAGTTGATGGAAAACTTGCTACGCTCAAAAACGAAGTACTTGTACAGGCCGACAGGTCGGTTACAGAAAAACTGAACCTGCAGAAGGCAGCATTTGATCAAACAATTGGTACTGTCAACAGAGATTTAACAACACTTAAAACACGGATACGGTAATTGAAATTCTGAATTCTGGTTCAGTAAAGATGTTAATGCATGAGTGCAACTGCAACACATAGTATCGGTAAGCTTTCGTTTCACTTGAAAGGAGTGAGAACCGAAAATGTATTTCCGATCCGGCAACAGGCAGCAGATTATCTTCAGCACGCATTTGCCCGTATGGCTGAAGAAGTGTTTGATGAATTTGCTTTGAACGATGAGTTGCTTTTTATTCCCAAGATTTCAATTGAGTTGAAGCTGAGTGGCGATGGATTTGATTTAAAAAAAGAAGAATACCGGTTGCGTGAGCAGATAAGGGAGCAGATTGCCGGACAAATACGTTTGCAACACAGCAATACATCTGTTCAGGATATTGAAATGAATGAGCAACAGCATGCATTCTTAACGCCTGATGCAAATTTATTGCTACAAGCTTGGGCTTTTTATCTGGAATATGGGTATCTGCCGTCCTATCTTCCTTTAACGTTGTGGCAGGAGCGTTTACAATGGTGGAAGAAAACGTTCAAACAGCAAACACAGCAGCTGAAAGATTTTTTCATTCTTCAATTTCGTGAGGAGCAACGATTGAAGCGTTTTCTGAAACATACAACTGCTGATGAACAGCAGTGGATCTTTGATCAGCTGCATCCGCAATTGAATTCCATATTACAGGGAGGTAAACTGAAATTCAACAGAGCTGTTCCATTTTCACACTTCGATAAAAAAATGTATTTGCTTTATTTATCAGCCAATGAAAACTGCTTCTTGCTGAAGGATGAATCGCCATTGCCGGCTGTAGAGTGGGTGAAGAGGTATTATGAATTGCATAGGCAGAATAATACAGGGCATTTGCCTGTTGATGCAAAGAAACCACCACAGCAGAAAAATCATCAACGGCATTCTGAAGATGAAGAATCGATCATTCTGCAAAACGCAGGGGTCGTGTTGCTGCAACCGTTTATTTCCACTTTGTTTCATGCGTTACATCTTTTAAGTGAAGACCGCAAAGTGTTAATTGATAAAGAGCGTGCCTGTGCGTTGCTTTCTTTACTTGCAGGTGATGAAGAGCAGACAGAGGTTTATTATCCGTTGTACAAAGTAGTTTGCGGTTTAACTCCCAACGAATTTGTTGATGAGAATATAGTATTGA
>JAACZX010000192.1 GCA_009996555.1 Chitinophagaceae bacterium
GATGAGGCCATTGCCCGTTTGCCGAAAACAAGTGGAGATGCAGCACAGATGGTTGGTCGTGAAGCAAACAATGTGATCCTGCGTGCAGGTGCATCGCTTAAACCGTTTGGTGATGAATTTATTACACCTGAACATTTGCTGCTGGCAATTGTGCAAGGGAATGATCCGGTTGCAAAACTGTTGAAGGATGCAGGCCTTACAGAAAAAGGATTGATCACAGCTATTAAAGACCTGCGTAAAGGTGATACCGTAAAAAGTCAAACACAGGAAACACAATTCAATGCACTGAACAAGTATGCAAAGAATTTAATTGAAATGGCAAGACAGGGTTACATTCTTTCACGCCGCAGTAAAAACAACCCTATTCTTGTTGGTGAACCTGGTGTGGGTAAAACAGCTATTGCTGAAGGATTGGCCATGCGTATTGTAAATGGCGATGTGCCGGAAAATCTGAAATCAAAAATTATTTACGCATTGGATATGGGGCAACTCATTGCCGGTGCAAAATATAAGGGTGAGTTTGAAGAACGTTTGAAAAGTGTGGTGAAAGAAGTGAGCACCAGTGATGGTGAAATTATTTTGTTCATTGATGAAATTCATACGCTTGTTGGTGCAGGCGGCGGCGAAGGCGCAATGGATGCAGCCAATATCCTGAAGCCTGCACTGGCAAGAGGTGAACTTCGTGCAATAGGTGCAACAACATTAAACGAGTATCAAAAGTTTTTTGAAAAAGATAAAGCACTTGAACGTCGTTTCCAGAAAGTAATGATCGATGAACCAAGTGTCGAAGATGCCGTATCGATCCTTCGTGGGTTGAAAGACCGTTATGAAACACACCATCATGTGCGCATCAAAGACGAAGCAATTATTGCAGCAGTTGAATTGAGTGTTCGTTATATCACTGATCGTTTTCTGCCCGATAAAGCAATTGACCTGATTGATGAAAGTGCAGCCAAGCTTCGTTTGGAAATGAACAGCATGCCCGAAGAGTTGGATAAACTTGAACGGCAGATCCGTCAGCTTGAAATTGAACGTGAAGCCATCAAACGTGAAAACGATGAACCAAAGCTGAAAGAGCTTACAACAGATATTGCAAATCTTTCTGTAGAGCGTGACACACTTAAAGCAAAATGGAAAGAAGAAAAGGAATTGGTGGAGAAAGTGCAAAGTGCAAAGGCTGAAATTGAAAACTTAAAGCTCCAGGCCGAGCGTGCAGAACGTGAAGGCGATTATGGTAAAGTAGCCGAGATCCGTTATGGCAAAGTAAAAGAACAGGAAGCACTGATTGAAGAGCTGAGCAAACAGCTTGCAGCAAGCAGCGAAAAGCGTTTGTTGAAAGAAGAAGTGGATGCGGAAGACATTGCAGAGAACATTGCAAAGATGACGGGTATTCCTGTTGCCAAAATGATGCAGAGCGAACGGGAAAAACTCCTGCACCTGGAAGATGAATTGCACCAGCGTGTGGTGGGGCAGGAGGAAGCCATTACAGCCGTGGCCGATGCCATCCGCAGAAGCAGGGCAGGGTTAAGTGATCCAAAAAAGCCGATCGGTTCCTTTATTTTCCTCGGTACAACAGGTGTGGGTAAAACAGAACTGGCGAAAGCACTTGCTGAATATTTATTTGACGATGAGAGCATGATGACGAGGATAGACATGAGTGAATACCAGGAAAAACATACGGTTTCCCGCCTTGTGGGAGCTCCTCCGGGCTATGTGGGTTACGATGAAGGTGGCCAGTTGACCGAAGCGGTACGCCGCAAACCCTACAGTGTGGTGCTGCTCGATGAAATTGAAAAAGCGCATCCGGATGTGTGGAATGTGTTGTTACAGGTGCTGGACGATGGTCAACTGACCGATAATAAAGGCAGGGTGGTGAACTTTAAGAACACCATTATCATCATGACCAGTAATATTGGTAGCCATTTGATTAGTGAGGCATTTGAAAGTGTAAGCTCTGAAAATGAGATAGATAGAGCTGCGGAGCGTGCAAAAACGGAAGTTATGACGCTTTTGCGACAAACCATTCGCCCCGAATTCTTGAATCGTGTGGACGAAATCATTATGTTTGCACCGTTACTGCAGAAGGAAATCAAATCCATTATTCGTATCCAGCTGAACAACCTTAGAAAACTGGTGGCTCAAAGCGGCATACAGCTGGAATTTTCTGACTACACCCTTGAATTCCTTGCCGAGAATGGTTTCGATCTCCAGTTTGGAGCAAGACCCTTAAAACGATTGATCCAGAAAGAGATCGTAAACGGACTCAGCCGCAAAATTTTGTCGGGTGATGTAGACCGAAATAAAAAGGTGCTTGTTGACGTATTTGATGGCGTGGTAGTTTTCAGAAATGAGAGCGATACAGCTTCATCTGCTAAAGAAAAAAGCAAAACGGCAGCAAACTGAATTGACATTAGACAGGGTTCTGATTATATAACATAAAAAAGGAAACAGGTATGGCACACAAATCAACAGAAATAGAAATCATCCCCCCAAAGGATATTTGGGTTGGTAACAAAAAGGCTCCGGTGAAATTAGTGATGTATGGTGATTATGAAAGTGAAGCCTGCGCCAAAGCAAATGATGTGGTAAATCAGCTTCTGGAAAAATACGAAGACAAAGTACAGTTTAATTTCCGCCACTTTCCTTTAACACGCATTCACCAGCGTGCGCAAAAAGCAGCTGAGGCATCAGTAGGTGCTGCACAGGAAGGCGAAGTGAAGTTCTGGGATATGCACAATACATTGTTTGCCCACCGCCGTAACCTGGGAACCATCAGTTTAAAAGGTTATGCAAAGGATGTGGGTGTTACAGATAAGAATTTTCTTACCAAACTGGTAGATTCAGTATATGGCTGGAGCGTACGTGCCGATTTACTGGAAGGTGCAGATAAAGGTATTACCGATGTGCCGTTCTTTTATATCAATGATGCGCCATACAAAGGTGCTGTAAACCTGAGTGCGTTCAGCAAGGCCATTGATGAACTGGCAAAATCAAAAAAGGCGCCTGCAAAAGCAGCCGTTAAAAAAAGAGCGTAAAAGAGCTTACATCGTTTAAGGGCAATGGAGTATTCCATTGCCCTTTTTTATTTGAAGGCCATTTGTAAAAAGAACGATAGCATGGCAATAAAATTCTTCTTTAAAATTTTCAGCAAACAATCATCTTTGCACCCTTAATCATCTACTATGGCTTCCCGCAAGAATGCCGCTATCGGCTTTATCTTCATTACACTTTTAATTGACGTAATTGGTTTTGGTATTATCATTCCGGTTATGCCGAACCTTATTGAAGAGCTGGGGCATGTGAATGTGAGCCAGGCATCTAAAATCGGCGGATGGCTGTTGTTTGCATTTGCCATTACACAATTCATTTTCTCGCCACTCATTGGTAACCTCAGCGACAGGTATGGCCGCAGACCTGTTTTACTGGCAACCTTGTTTGCCTTTTCTCTTGATTATTTACTGCTTGCATTTGCACCTACGCTCGGCTGGTTGTTTGTGGGGCGTGTTATTGCTGGTATTACCGGTGCAAGCTTCACCACAGCATCAGCATATATTGCCGACATCAGCAGTCCGGAAGACAGGGCCAAAAATTTTGGAATGATCGGCGCTGCTTTTGGGTTAGGTTTTGTTATCGGTCCAATGATCGGTGGATTACTTGGCGGGTTGGGCACAAGAGTGCCGTTTATGGTGGCCGCAGGTTTGTGTTTTCTCAACTTTTTATACGGACTGTTCATTTTACCTGAATCGTTAAAACCCGAATCCCGCCGCCCGTTTGAATGGGTGAGGGCAATTCCGGGTGTTGGGTTATTGAATCTTCGAAAATACCCCGCCATGAAGGGGTTGATCATTGCCCTGATACTTGTTTATCTTGGCGGGCACGCCGTTCAAACCAACTGGAGCTTTTTTACCATTGAGCGATTTAAATGGACACCGGGAATGATTGGTATTTCGTTAACAGTGGTGGGTGTACTGGTAGGAGCTGTGCAGGCAGGTTTAACCCGTGTGCTCAATCCCAAACTGGGGAATGAAAAGAGCATCTACATTGGACTGGCATTATATGCATTTGGCATGTTGTTATTTGCATTTGCTTCGGAAAGCTGGATGATGTTTGTGTTCCTGGTTCCTTATTGTCTTGGCGGTATTTGCGGCCCGGCTCTGCAGTCCATTATGGCTGGTTATGTTCCGGCGAATGAACAGGGCGAATTGCAAGGTTCGCTTGCAGGATTGATGAGTGCCACTACCATTGTGGGGCCGTTGCTTATGACCAATACGTTTGCTTATTTCACTGGGAAAAATGCTCCCATCTATTTTCCAGGCTCGTCGTTTCTGTTAGGCGCAATACTTATGGTGGCCAGTGCAATTATTGCTTACTATTCACTGCATGTGAAAAAGGCATTTCAACAGGTATAACCGCAAGTGGTTGCGAATGCTTGTTTCATTACAGTGTATTCCGGCATCTTCATCATTTGAAGACGGGTTACCTCTTTCTGAAAAGAAACAGTACAGCACAGGTTGCTTTTAATTGCTTTAACAGGTGTGAGTTAAGAAATCCACATCCGTCAATTTTGTGGTTGAAATCAGCGATTTATTATTAGCCTTGTACCCTTATCTTTGCCACTCTAAAAAAATTACGACGTGGCCACTAAATTCACGAAAGAAACATATCTCTACTGGTACGAGTTAATGCTGCTCCTCCGCCGTTTTGAGGAAAAGACAGGTCAGCTTTATGGAATGCAAAAGATCCGTGGTTTTTGTCACCTCTACATTGGCCAGGAAGCCATTGCAGCAGGATGTATGACAGCAACCAAGCCCGAAGATAAAATGATCACTGCTTACCGTGATCATGGTTTAGCAATTGCAAAAGGTGTTAGCGCCAAAGCATGTATGGCTGAGATGTACGGTAAAGCAACCGGCTGCTCAAAAGGTAAAGGCGGAAGTATGCACTTTTTTGGTGCAGATGTTGGCTTCTTTGGCGGTCATGGTATTGTGGGTGCTCAAATTGGTACCGGTGCAGGTATTGCTTTTGCTGATAAATACAACGGAAACGATAATGTAACGCTTGCATTTTTTGGCGATGGTGCTGCCCGTCAGGGTATGTTGCACGAAACATTTAACCTGGCAATGCTCTGGAAGCTGCCGGTGATTTTTATTTGTGAGAACAAC
>JAACZX010000193.1 GCA_009996555.1 Chitinophagaceae bacterium
CCCCGGCGCAGCTGCAGCAACTGCAGCAGCTGGAGGCTGTGTATAAAGAATGGAACGAAAAGATCAATGTGATCTCACGCAAAGACATTGATAGTTTATACGAAAAACATGTGCTGCATTCATTGGCCATTGCTGCGGTGTTTGATTTTCAGCCCGGCACGCAGATCTGCGATCTTGGTACAGGCGGTGGTTTTCCGGGTATTCCGCTGGCTATCTTCTTTCCTGAAGTACAGTTTCATTTAACAGACAGTATCAATAAAAAATTAAATGTGGTGCGTGAGGTGGCAGCAGCCATTGGTTTAAAAAATGTAACCACACAGCACACCCGTACCGAAGAGATCAGCAACCGCAAATTTGATTTTGTGGTGAGCCGTGCTGTGGCCCCCCTAAAAGACCTGTGGAAATGGAGTGTGCCCATCCTCAAGGCAAAGGGACAAGGCAAAGCCGCCACTGCTTTTGATGATCCGTTTTATGGTGGTTTGATCTGTCTTAAAGGCGGCGACCTGGCGCAGGAAGTACACGAAAGCGGCCTGCACCCCATTGTTTGGAATATTGAAGAGTTGTTTACGGAAGATTTCTTTAAGCAAAAATTTGTGCTGGCCGTAAAGCGCTGACACTGTGGTAATGTGGCATTTTCAGCCATTACCACTTATGTAAAACATGGCCTTATTACCACTTAGTGGTATTTCTCATATTAACTTAATGATCCAATTTTGCACTATGAATAAAATTTCCGTTTGTATTGTTGAAGATGTTACTGACATCCGCCAGGCATTGGAGCAGATCATTGATCTGAGTGAGAATTGCAGTTTGGCGGGTTCATTTTCATCTGGTGAAGAAGCGCTGGTAAAAATTCCTTTGATCAAACCAAATGTTGTGCTCATGGATATTGGCCTGGGTTCAACCAATGGCATTGACTTAGTAAAAGAATTAAAACCGCAACACCCTGAAATATTGTACATGATGTGTACCGTGTATGAAGAAGATGAAAAGATCTTTGATGCATTGCGTGCCGGTGCAAGTGGCTATATCCTCAAAAAATCATCGCCTGCAAAACTGTTAGAAGCCATTGGCGAACTGGTTGATGGTGGTGCCCCTATGAGCAGCCAGATTGCATTGAAAGTGGTAACAGCATTTAAAGACATGCCGGTGCAGGAAGCATTGCCTGCCACTGCAGATAATGAGAACACAACCGTATTAACACGCCGTGAAAAAATGATCCTTGAAAAACTGGCGCAGGGAAAAATTTATAAAGAGATTGGTAAGGAGTTAGACATAAGCCCTGAAACAGTGCGCAAGCATGTGTATCATATTTATGAGAAGCTGCATGTAAACAACCGTGTGGAAGCAGTGAATAAATTTTACGGACGTTAATAACTACAAGAGAACTTATAACAAAAAAGCTGTTCGTTTTGAACAGCTTTTTTGTTTGCCATAATTCAGTTGATGAGTTCTTTTAAGTTCTATAGTTCTGAGTTGTCTGGCCATTGCGTATTGCTAATTATCTATTCGCCATTGGCTATTGTCCATTGCCTATTCACCACTCACTATTCACCACTCACAATTCACCATTTCAACTCCAGCTTATTATTTCGTCTGTCAATATCGGCCATGCGTTGCGATGGATCAATTTCCACTACTGTTAACTCACGCAACGGTTTATCAAACTCAATGGTGTAAGTAGGATGCGTCCACTTCCATGCAGGATATACAGTGCGTGGCATACTGTCTTCAGCTGGTTTTTCACCAAACATTAAATAAGCAGGGATATAATGCATTTGTTGTGTACCATCTTTGAACGTAAGCACCACATCAATCGGCATAGGTATTTCTTTGATCCGTCGCAGACTGATCTTTGACTTGCCGCCTTCTTCCCACAAACTGTCAATTTTATAATCAATGGTTTTTGTACCATTCACCCAGTACTCTTTATACCAATCAAGTTGCAAGCCACTTACTCTTTCTGCCACACGTAAAAAGTCATTTACATTGGGATGTTTAAAACGCCATTGCCTGTAATACTCCAGCAAAATTTTATCACGCACTGCTCCACCGGTAATATATCCTAACTGTGCAATAAACACTGCGCCTTTTGAATACGCTGCGCTTCCATAAGCATAGTTGGTATTAAAATGATCGGCATGTGTGGTCAATGGTTCTTCCAGTCCGCTCTTTGCAAGATTAAAATAGCTGGCATAACTGCCGGAATTATATTTCGGTAGTTTATCATCAGTATAAACAGTGCCGTTCTTTTTTGCAAGCTCTGTATAATAATAGTTGCTTACAAGGCCGGTTGCATAATCAGTAAAGCCTTCGTCCATCCATGCATACAAACTTTCATTGGTGCCCATCAGCATCTGGTACCAGGTGTGCATCCACTCATGAATCACCGTACCAATGCCGGGACCGTTGAGCAATGTACCCATTGGATATTCCATGCCACCATCACCACCTTGCAGGAACGAATATTGCTTGTAAGGATAAGCACCAAAATTCTTTTCAATAAAGGGTAATACAATCACTGCAGCATCGGCTACTTTTTCCCATGCCTGATCGTTAGCAGCATCATTAGGTTTGTAATTGTACAATACATGAATGGTACGTCCACCGCTAACCTGGCGTGTAAGATGTTTGTATTCCGCATCGGCTGCCCACATAAAATCATGCACATTCGGTGCCGTGAATTTCCAGGTAAGTTTATCGCCTGCAGGACGCACCACTTTCACTCCTTTTGCTTCATAACCATAACCAATTTGATTGGCATTGGTTAAATAACCTGTGCCACCAATGATATATTTTTTATCGATGGTAATGTTTACATCAAAATCGCCCCACACACCGTAAAACTCACGGGCAATGTATGGGTTGGGATGCCAGCCGTCATTATCATATTCGCAAAGTTTGGGATACCATTGTGCCATCGAAAACTGCACCCCATTGGCTGCATCTCTTCCGCTTCGGCGGATCTGCAACGGCACCTGCGCATCCCATTCCATTTCCAGCACCACTTTCTGTTTTGGTAAAATAGGTTTGCTGAGCTTTACTTCAAGAATGGTTTCATGTTCAATTAATTTCTGTGCAACACCGTTCAGCTTTAATGACCGTACTTTCTGATAACCGATCTCGCTTTCGTTGAGGTTTAAAATGCGGTCTCTCACACGTGCATCCCAGTCGGGGCGGTTGCCTCCAATCATCTTTTTCCCTAACTCACGGCTGCGTGCATCCATCATACTGTTTGGTTGAAATGCATTCCAGTACAGGTGATAGAAAATTTTATCCAATGTGTCGGGAGAATTATTTGTGTACTCCAGTTTTTGTTTACCGCTGTAACGGTTTGTGGTTACATCCATATCAATGTCCATCACATATTTCACCCGTTGCTGCCAGCGGTCGGGTTGGGCAAACAAACTAAAAACGGTACAAACAAATGCTGCAATCAAAACAAATTTCTTCATGCTCAAAATTTTGAGCGGTAAATATCCTTAAATAAGCCATAAAAAAATATTCATTTTTATTCCAACGGGAATGAATATTTTTTTATGGTGACTCCATGTGGCTAAAAACAATAAAAACTATACACATGAAAAATCCTGTTTGGAAAAGCCTAAATGATGAACGGAGGCGCTATGCTGATTTTTCTTCCTTCATCAGCTCTTTACGGATGCCATCGAGCAGATCGGTTTGTTGAATGTCGTTTGCATTACGGGCATAGCACTGCAACACAGCAAACTGCACAGCGTTGAGGATGGAAGCGCCGGTTAGTTCATACTTGGCGGCCAGTTGCTGCAAATCAACCGTATCGCTCAATGAAAGACTATCGGGCAATGATTTTTGCCAAAGCACAAAGCGCTCGTTGGAGTTGGGAACAGGAAAATGAATAACGGCATGAAACCGACGCACAAAAGCATCATCAAGGTTATGCCTGAAGTTCGATGCAAGGATCATGAGGCCGGGATAATCTTCCACACGTTGCAACAGGTAAGATATTTCCTGGTTCGCATATTTGTCGTGTGATGATTGCACATTGGTGCGTTTGCCAAACAAAGCATCAGCTTCATCAAAGAACAACACCCAATCTTTACTTTCGGCACGTTTGAATACTGTTTCCAGATTCTTTTCTGTTTCTCCAATGTATTTTGATACCACTTGTGAAAGATCGATGCGGTACACTTCTTTAGTAAACTCTTTCCCGATCAACCCGGCAGTTAATGTTTTGCCGGTTCCTGAAGGGCCATAGAACAACACACGGTAACCCGGTTTTATTTTTCGTTTCAGATTTTCATCAGCTGCTATTTTGTGGTGGTGCTTTAGCCAGGTGATGATATCTGTTACCTGTTGTGCAGTTTTGTTGGGCAACACCAAATCATTCCAGTTCATTTGTGTGCTGATGCGCTTGGCAGGAAAGTCGATACCAAAACGTGGTGCTGATTCCTTGCCTAATAACATTTTATCAACCACATCCTGTGCAAGTATGATGCGGCCACTCATCACCGGTTCACCTTCTTTCACCGGCTCTAACCACAAAATACTTTCACGGAAAAAGAAATGATCTTCAGAAAAATAACGCTGCACATTCAAACGATCTTCAACAGCTGTGCCTGCTAAAATGAATTGCGCTGTTTCACCTGTTGGCAACATGCTCCGGTGATTGGTGGCACGCACTCCGCCAAACAATGAAAAATCACCACCACCCGGTAATTGTTCCTGTATAACCGTTTCAAAAAAATCAGGACTTACATGCGGCACTAATGCCAGCAATAAAATGATCCACTCATCGGTATTGCTTACATGCGGAATTTGTTTACCGATCTCTTCTTTATACAGCTCGCCATTAAAACGTTCTTTTAACCATTGCTGCAACGAAAAATTCTGCTGATTAAAATGCGTTTGCAGCCGCTGCGAAATAATAAGATTGAGATCAGCAAATGCTGCATCAATTGATGAAGAAGAGCGGATGTTTTTATGCAAGCTGTAAAGCATGTTTAAAGATAATTCATTTACTTAAGGAGTCATAGGCGTTCCCACCATATCTGTATGCGTTTCGCTGTGTGTACCCATATCAGCATTATACGTTGCAAGTTCACTGTTAAACGTTCGCATAGCTGCATTGTATTGCCGAATGGTTGCCGGCACAGCAAGCG
>JAACZX010000564.1 GCA_009996555.1 Chitinophagaceae bacterium
AATTAAAAGAAGGCGTTTGCCAAAGTATGAATGCTTCCATTCTAATGAAGAAGATCGGGATTGAACTGTGAAGGCATCTCTGACGTATGATGTAAGAAGCCTCTGATGAATTTAGTTTCTGTTCCATTAATTTAAAAACTGAATTCTTCTTAAAACAAAAATGAGAAAGGATATTGATCGCTTTCTCATTTTTATGTATGAATTATGTACTTATCAATTCAACTCTACCTGTTCCATCCAAAAAGATCGTTACCATTGGCATAGATCAGTAATCCGAAGAGAATGACCATACCCACGATCTGAGCATACTCCAAAAATTTCTCGTTTGGTTTACGGCCTGTGATCATTTCAATTAATGTAAACAGTACGTGACCGCCATCCAGTGCAGGAATTGGCAACAGGTTCATGAAGGCAAGAATAATACTGAACAACGCAGTAATGCTCCAGAAACTTTCCCAATCCCATACAGGAGGAAAAATTGAACCCATTGATTTAAATCCACCAACACCTTTGTATGCCCCTGTTTCCGGACGAAGAATGAGCTTGAATTGCTCAATGTAATCACCCAGCTTACTGAATGTTTTTTTAACGCCTGCAGGAAACGATTCAAGGAATGAATATGTTTTATGATCAATTTTAAAATCGCCTGCTGCTGCATAATCTTCAAAGTCAGCAAGACCTAATCCCGTTTTGCCTTCTGCACCAACCTTGGATGTGATCATCACTGTTTCACCCTTACGATCAACTGTGAACTGAACTGTTCCATTCTTCTTTTTTGCCACCAACGGAATCATTTCATCAAAATATACAACCGGAGTAGAATCCACGGCAACAATTCTGTCACCGTCCTTTAAGCCCGAACGGCTGGCGAAGCTTGTATCTTTTTTATCAAACTCACCTACAAGGGCAGTTACACGCATTTCAATCAAACGTCTTCTGCGTTTGCTTTCTACCAGTTTTCCAACCAGGTCTGTAGGAAAAGTAATTTTCTTTTCTACACCGTTTCTGTCAACCACCATTTCCTTTGCAGTAAGTATCTTTTTGTTTACATCATCAAAATACTCAACTGAACTTCCGCCAATGGAAACAATTTTATCTCCATTACGCAAACCGGCTTCATACATTAAACTGTCCGTAACCCATACACCGTTCTTTACACTGTTCATTGGTACGGGATTTTCACCCCAAACAAACAGGATCATTGCATAAATAATAAAAGCAAGGATTACATTCACCGTTACACCGCCAATCATAATGATCAGGCGCTGCCAGGCCGGTTTGCTGCGAAACTCCCATGGTTGTGCCGGTAACTTCATGGCTTCTTTGTCCATGCTTTCATCGATCATACCTGAAATTTTCACATAGCCACCTAATGGTAACCAGCCAATACCATATTCGGTTTCGCCCACTTTCTTTTTAAATAAAGAAAACCATGGATCAAAAAAGAGATAGAATTTTTCTACACGGCATTTAAACCAACGGGCTGTGATATAATGTCCGAACTCGTGAAATACAATAAGAATGGAAAGCGACAATAATAATTGTGCAGCTTTGATCCCGAATTCGGCCCAGTTAATTGCTAACAACATAGTGATAAGTTAATCCTCGTTTTTCATTTTTTGATATGGAATCAGCAAATATCGATGAAAAAAATAAGGCTGTTCAGAAATTTTTGTAAATGTTAAAGCTGTATGAGTGAGGCTGTATAATTCCTTGCTTCAGCATCACTTTCAAAATATTCGTCAAGTGTTGGCTTGGCAATGAACGAAACATGATTCATTGTTTTCTCAATTATATCTGTCATATCAAGAAAACCTACCCGGTTGCGTAGAAAAGCCCATACGGCAATTTCATTTGCAGCATTCATGATACAGGGAAGATTTCCGCCCTTTTGCAACGCATCAATAGCAAGCGCCAGGTTACGGAATGTTTTTAAATCGGGTTCTTCAAATGTGAGTGTATTGATCTTTTTAAAATCGTACCGGGGAAAGTTGTTGCCGATCCGCTGCGGAAAAGCCATGGCATATTGGATTGGCAATTTCATATCGGGCAAACCCATTTGTGCTTTGATGCTTCCATCTTCAAACTGCACCATACTGTGAATAATGCTTTGCGGATGAATAACCACCTGAATTTGCTCCGGCAAAAGATTGAACAGCCATTTTGCCTCGATCATCTCCAAGCCTTTGTTCATTAAGGTTGCAGAATCAATGGTAATCTTTGCGCCCATGCTCCAGTTGGGGTGTTGCAATGCATGATCCCGTTTTACATTAAGCAGAAAGTTTGGTTTACGACCACGGAACGGACCACCGCTTGCCGTGAGGATAATCTTGTCGATCTTATTCCTGTGTTCGCCTACAAGACATTGAAAAATGGCAGAATGCTCACTGTCAACCGGAATAATGGGCACACGGTTTTCCACTGCCTTCTGCATCACAATATCACCTGCCACAACAAGTGTTTCTTTATTGGCAAGTGCAATTGCCTTTTTATTTTCAATAGCACGCAAGGTTGGTTTCAACCCGGCAAAGCCAACAATAGCAGCCAGCATCATATCATACGTATCGAAGGCAGCCACTTCTTCCAGTGACTGCTCGCCGGTAAATACTTTTATGTCGGTTGATGCAAGCGCCTGTTTTACTTTCTCGTATTTCTTTTCATCAACAATTACCACTGCATTTGGATTAAACTGAAGCGCCTGTGTTACCAGCAGTTCATCGTTTGTATGTGCTGTGAGAATTTCAACTTCAAACAAGTGAGGGTTTGCTTCTATTACATCCAAAGCCTGTGTTCCGATGGAACCTGTTGAACCAAAAATGGCTATTCGTTTCTTTTGTTCTTGCTGCATATCTGGGGAAGTGTGGTGGCAATTTCAGTTGTAAGAAACTGCAACACCTTTCATTCTTTCGTTTTAATTATCTGCCCATTTCACTAACTCGTCTGCAATTTTACGGTCATTGCTCAAACGGGGTACTTTATTCTGGCCGCCTAATTTACCAATACTTTTCATGTAATCGATAAATCCATTCTTTTTCACAGGTGTGATCTTTAAAGGCTGCAAAATATTACCCACTATCAGATCATCATAATAAATATTCTTATCACGCAAGTTGTCATTCAGCTTCAGTGCAAATCCTTCCAGGCTGTCAGGCTTGTTTTCAAATTCAATAAACCATTCATGATAGCTCTTGCCCTCACCCTGCTGAATCATTGGCGCTACGGTAAACTCAGTAATGTGAACATTGGCATCTGCAGCTGCTTTCAACAGGCTCTGCTCCACCTCTTCACCTATTACATGTTCGCCAAATGCAGAAATGTAATGTTTGATGCGTCCTGTTACTACAATCCGGTAAGGGCTGGTTGAAACAAATTTGACTGTATCACCAATATTATACCCCCAAAGTCCTGCATTACTATTAATAATAAGTGCATAGTTTTCGCCCACTTTTACATCTTTCAGCGAAAGCCTTGTTGGGTTTTCCTGATGAATTTCACCGGCGGGAACAAACTCAAAGAAAATACCATCGTTGGTATTTAATAATAATCCTTCCGCCTCCTGCGAATCCTGGAACGCAAAAAAACCCTCGCTGGCGGGAAACACTTCAATGCTATCCACTTTCCGGCCAATGCTTTCAAAAAGCTTGGCTTTGTAGGGTTCAAAATTCACCCCACCCTGTATCATTACATTAAAATTGGGGAAGATGTCGCCCACTTTTTTGCCAGTACGCTTGATCAATTCATCAAAATACATCTGCATCCATGGTGGAATGCCGCTGATGAGGGTCATATTCTGGTTGATGGTTTCATCAACGATCTTACTCAACTTGGTTTCCCAATCCTCAATACAATTGGTTTCGTAAGAAGGCAATTGATTCGTTCGCAGATATTTAGGAATCAAATGATTGGAAATGCCACTTAGCCTGCCTGTGGGTATATCGCCCACACGCTCAAGTTCAGGCGACCCGGAAAGGAAAATAAGCTTGCCATCAAAAAAACGGGTGTTGCCTGTTTCAGCAGCATAACAAAGAGCTGCATTACGTGCTGTACCAAAATGGTTTCCTACCGATTCTTTTGTGATGGGAATATATTTTACACCGCTGGTTGTGCCTGATGTTTTGGCGAAATACATGGGCAAGCCCTTCCATAATACATTATGCTTTCCTTCTATTATCTTATCGATCCACGGTCTTAACTGCTCATAATCCCGAATGGGTACTGCCTGTTTAAACCCCTCGTAATCATTTACTTGATCCAGCTTTAACTCTTTTCCATACTCAGTGGTTTTTCCCACTTTCAGGAGTTGTTTCAGTATCTGCTCCTGATCGGCAAGAGCCGAGAGCTTATTTTTCTGGATTGATTTATAGATGTAGCCTGCAAATGGCTTAGCAAGCACTGACTTAATTTTCATGTCCGAAACCCTGTTTTGAGCACACAAATGTAACTTTACAAGCTCAAAGCATCCCGTTAAAATGAGGGCAAATTTTTTAGTGTGAAACTTGTTTTCAAAGCAATTTTATCCCTACCTTTGCAGCCCTAATATTGGAAAGTTATGTTTGCAGTAGTTAAAATAGCCGGTCAGCAATTCAAAGTATCAGAAGGTCAAAGCCTGTATGTACCTCATATTGAAGGTAACGCTGGCGACCAGGTTGAGTTTTCAGATGTATTGTTTGTTGATACAGATGGAAAAATCAGCGCTGGTGCTGATGCAAAAGTAAAAGTGAAAGCAGAGATCATTGCTGAGAAAAAAGGTAAAACAGTGATCGCTTTCAAAATGAAGCGTCGTAAAGGTTTCCGTAAGAAAAGAGGTCACCGTACGCTGTACACACAAATTAAAGTAACTGGTATTGCATAAGATCTGAAGTTTTCGCTTCTAATCTTAAATTTTCAAATTTTCAAATTCTTATAAAATGGCACATAAAAAAGGTGAAGGTAGTGTAAAGAACGGCCGTGATTCACAAAGCAAACGCCTTGGTGTAAAGATCTATGGTGGTCAACCTGCAACAGCTGGTAACATCATCATCCGTCAGCGTGGTACACAATACCATCCTGGCAAAAACGTAGGTGTTGGTAAAGACTTTACCATCTTCGCATTAGCTGATGGTGTTGTTGAATTTAAAAAAGGAAAGAGCGATAAG
>JAACZX010000565.1 GCA_009996555.1 Chitinophagaceae bacterium
AACAAACAGCTGGAAACTGTGGCTGGGCTTATTGCTGATGCCGGTTAACTGGGGGCTGGAAACATTGAAATGGTATTTGCTGGTAAACAAATTGCAGTCATTGTCGTTTGCCAAAGCATTTGAATCGGTATTGAGTGGATTGTCGTTGGCAGTGAACACACCCAACCGTATTGGCGAATATGGCGGAAGGATCGTTTACCTGAAACCTGATAACCGTTTAAAAGGAATTGCATTAACTCTGGTGAGCAGTGTTGGGCAATTGCTGGTAACTTTATTGTGCGGGTTTGCATCGCTGCTGTTACTGAAAGAACAGTTGAAACAGGTACAGCTGGATGGGAATCATTTCTCCGGCATTTTGCTGAATGTGTTTATCTGGTCGGTGTTGTTCTTTATTGTGCTGACGGGTTTGTTCTTTTTCCGGATGCAGTTGCTGGCAAAAATGCTGCAATGGATATCGTGGCTGCGGGAAAAACTGGCTTTTGCCAATGTGCTTGATCAACTGAAGAACAAAACCTATTACACAATATTATTTTATTCGTTTTTACGTTTTGTTGTTTTTGCCGTGCAATATATTTTCATTTGGCAGGCATTGGATGTGGACTTGCCCTGGTGGGAAGGGTTCTGGAGTGTGGCACTTATTTTTCTCATCATGGCTATTGTGCCGAGTTTTGCCATTGCCGATGTGGGCATCAGGGGAAAAGTTGCCATTGGTATAATTTCGGTTTTCAGCAGCAATACGCTGGCTATATTGGCCGGAAGTACACTGGTTTGGCTGGTAAACCTGGTATTACCGGCATTGATTGGCAGCTTGTTATTACTTTCGATAAAAATATTTAAAGAACGATGAAACCATTCCGGCAATAGCTTTGTCTATATACAAAACCGGTGGGTTGGTAACAGCAAATGGAAATGCGTTTTCGAAAAGAAATAAAATGAGTGGCATGAAAAACATTCTGGCTTTGTTTACAGTGTTATTGTTATCCTTTACTGTGCAGCCATCAACAACAACAACAACAGAAGAGTTTTGCGGTAATATCCGTAATTCAGCATGGCATGCCGGTGAGTCTATTAACTATCATGTGTATTATACGCTTGCCGGTATTTATGTGTATGGTGGCGAAGCAAATTTTAACATTTACAGTGAGCGTTACAATGGCAAACCTGTTTACCACCTGGTGGGCGATGGCAAAACCACTTCATTCTTTGATGGCTTTTTTAAAGTGCGTGATAAATACGAAAGCTATATTGATACGGCAACATTACAACCCTACAAGTTTGTACGCAATATTTTAGAAGGCGATTTTAAAAAATTTGAAACAGTATCATTTAATCAACAGGCAAATACTGCCACATCGCAAGGCGGAACATTTAAAACACCTGAATGTGTGCAGGATGTGTTGAGTGCTATTTATTATTCCCGCAATATTGATTTTGATAAATACAAAGTGGGCGACCGTATTCCGTTCAATATGTTTATTGATGATAAAACGTATGGACTGTATGTGCGTTATCTTGGTAAAGAAAAGATCAAAACAAAATACGGTAAGTTCAACGCCATCAAGTTTAAACCCTTGCTCATTGAAGGAACCATTTTCCAGGGCGGCGAAAAAATGACGGTGTGGGTGAGTGATGATGCCAACCGTATTCCGGTAAGGATCGAAAGCCCCATATCAGTTGGTAGTGTAAAGGTGGATATGATGGGTTACAAAAATACCCGGCATAAACTAACAGGGTTGATCAGTACAAGGTAGTAATATAGCAGCAAGTAGTGAGTGGATAGCAGTGAGTGGTGGTCTGTAAATCTGCGTCTCTGCTTCTTTGCGCCTTTGTGTGAAAGTATTTCTTACACCTCATCCAACCTGAAATTTTCCTTCATTCTGATTCCTCTCTCTGTTTGTTGCAACGTGCAACACTCGATCTTCGGATCATGTTCAAAGAATAAAATATAATCGTTCTCCACTGCTTCGGTAAGAAATGATTTTTTTTCGTTCAATGTAGTTAGCGGAAACATATCATAAGCCATTACATACGGAATGGGAATATGTGCAGCCGAAGGAAGTAAATCGGCCATGTATACAATTGTTTTGCCTTTGTAATTTATTTGAGGCAGCATCATACTTTCTGTATGACCGCTTACAAAGCGAATCGAAATGTTTTCTGTAAATACAGAAGAAGATAGCTGATGAAACTTCTGTTCGCCCGGTACAATAAATTTCAACTGCCCGCTTTCTTCAATCGGCAAAATATTTTCTTTTAAGAAAGAAGCTTTTTCACGGTCATTGGGTTTTGTTGCCCATTCCCAATGCTGTTCGTTGCTCCAGTAAGTTGCATGTTTAAACGCAGGCACCAGTTTACCATCAACAAGGTCAACAGCACCACCGCAATGATCGAAGTGTAAATGGGTGAGGATAACATCTGTAATATCATCTTTGCTGAAACCATGTTTGGCTAATGATTTCTCCAATGTATCATCGCCATGTAAATAATAATGGCTCCAGAATTTTTCATCCTGTTTGGTGCCGTTACCTGTATCAACCAATATCAACCTGTCCCCGTCTTCAATCAGTAAACAACGCAAAGCCCAGCTGCACAAATTATTTTCATCGGCAGGGTTCAGTTTGTTCCAGATGCTTTTAGGCACCACGCCAAACATAGCACCACCATCTAACTTAAAATAACCGGTATTAACAGAATAGAGTTTCATGTGATAATTTGTTATTGATATTTGGCCACATGTTATTCGCCATAAAATTTATTGTAGCTACTATTTCTATGGCTCATTTCATGACAATGCATTTTGTTCTTTACGTTGTGTACGCAAGGTATGCCAAAGGAACACAAGACCAAGTGCAAAGAAAATGATGAGCACCAAAATGGAGTTGCGCATGTTATGGGTAATGCCTTCAATAAAACCAAAGGAGAACAAGCCGATCACAATGGCAAACTTTTCTGTTACATCATAAAAGCTGAAGAAGGAGGTGGTGTCTTTTGTTTCGGGCATCAGCTTGGCATAAGTTGCCCTGCTTAATGCCTGTATGCCACCCATCACCAAACCAACAAAAGAAGCAACAATATAAAAATGCATTTCGGTTTGAATGAAGTAACCGCCAATACATGCACATACCCACAATATTACGGTAAAGATGAGCACAGGAATATTGCCAAACCTTCCCGACAGTCTTGACATAAGCAGCGCACCAACAATAGCCACTACCTGCAACAACACAGCGGTAATAATGAGTTTGATGTTTTCAAGATTTAAGATCTTAATACCAAAATCAATGGCAACAAGCAATACAGTTTGCACACCCATGCTGTAAAAAAAGAAAGCTGTTAAGAAACGCTTCAACACAGGCATTTTGATTACCTGTTTCCAAACAAGTTGCAGTTCATGAAACCCATTGACCAATACATGTTTCTTCAGCTTCCGCTCTGTTTTATTGCTTCTATTGGGTAAACGGCTGAAGGGTATTTGTGCAAACGCCACCCACCAGATACCAACCAAAAGAAATGTGATCTTCAGTGGCATGGATGGATCTTCTTTCATTACAAGTACAAGCCCAAAGCCAACCATCTGCAATAACACACTACCAATATAACCCATGGTAAAACCTTTGGCACTGATACGATCCATATCTTCTTCCGCAGCTATTTCCGGTAAGTATGAATTATAAAACACCTGCGAACCATAAAAACCAATACCTGCAAACATGAAACAGACAAGCCCCAGGGTTACATGATCTTTATCAAAAAAATACATCATGGAGCAGCTCACTGCACCCAGGTAGCAAAAGAAACGCATGAAGTTTTTTTTATTGCCTTTGTAATCGGCAATGGAAGAAAGGATGGGCGATAACAGGGCGATGAGTAAGAAGCCAAATGCCAGTACATAATCCTTCAACTCTGTGTTCACAAAATTCCTTCCCAGGAAAGTAATGCCGTCAGGAAAATTTTTAAGGCCTGTTACAGCAGCATAATATGCAGGAAAAAATGTGGTGGTTATTACAAGATTGTAAACACTGTTGGCCCAATCGTACATGGCCCAGCCGTTTACAATTTTTTTGGAAGCAGTCTGCATAAGTAGGTTTTGAGTGGTGCAGGAGTATACCTGCTTTATGAAAATAGTACAATAAACTGAGATGTTATTTCAGGTAGCCCGTCATGAACAGGATGAGCAGAATAATACCTGCAATAATTCTGTACCAGCCAAACAGCCGGAACCCATGCTTTTGTAAAAAGCCAATAAAGAATTTAATGGCCAGCATAGCTACCACAAACGCAACAATATTTCCAATGATGAATGACTGTGTGTATTGAGATGATGAAAGTATAAGATCATAACCTTTCATTTCAACACCATTCTCATTCCAGTCTTTCAGAAAAAGAGAATAACCTGTTGCAGCTGCCATGGTGGGCACGGCAAGGAAGAACGAAAATTCAGCAGCCAGTGAGCGTGTTAATTTTTGCTGCATACCACCAATGATGCTTGCCGCACTGCGACTAACACCCGGGATCATGGCCACACATTGCCACAAACCAATAATAAATGCTTTGCCGAATGAAATATCTTTTTCTTCTTGTATGGTATGCTGTTTAAAAATATTATCGATGAACAAGAGGATAATACCACCAAGGAGCAATGTGATGGAAACTGTCAGCGGGCTTTCCAGCAACTCATCAATCTGGTCGCTGAATAATTTACCAAGCACCAATGCAGGTATTACAGCAACGATCAGTTTAGCATAGAACTGCCAGTTTTGTACCTGCACAAATTTTTTCCAGTACAATACCACCACACTCAGGATAGCGCCAAGCTGTATGGCAACGGTAAACAGTTTGGTGAAATTATCGGGCGGTACATTCATCAACCGCTCAGCAAGGATCATGTGGCCGGTAGAAGATACGGGAAGATATTCGGTTAAACCTTCCACTATAGCGATGATGATGGATTCAATTGTATTCACGAATGCAAATTTGAAAATGGATTAATTTGAGAATTTGAAAATAAAAAAACCGATTTGAGTATTTGAAGTGTTCATTTTCAAATTTTCAAATCGGTTTTTTTTCAAATTATGTTGCTTACTCTTTTGGTTTTTTCATGATGGCGTAGATCTCAAT
>JAACZX010000566.1 GCA_009996555.1 Chitinophagaceae bacterium
AAGAAAGCAATGTAGCGGTGTTCTTGTTGAGTTTAAAAGCAGGTAATGCCGGTCTTACATTAACCGCAGCCGATTATGTTTTCCTTTTCGATCCATGGTGGAATACTGCTGTCGAAAACCAGGCCATTGATCGTACCCATCGTATCGGTCAGCAATCGCAGGTGTTTGCCTATCGCATGATCTGTAAAGACAGTATTGAAGAAAAGATCATGAAGATGGCAGCAGGGAAAAAGAAATTGGCTGAGGATCTAATTACTGCTGAAGAAGGATTTGTAAAGAGTTTGACGCTGGATGATATTAAGTATTTGTTGGAATAAAAGTCTGAACCATGATTTGTTGGATTAAAGGATTTTTGAGATGTTTTAATAGCTCTACTATCATTAGCCCAGACTCTTAGCTAAGTTCAAAAAATGCTTAGTTGTTCATCAAGGCATTCTCCCCTCCCAGGAGGGGTTGGGGTGGGTTTAACGAAAAAACAATATTATTGTACAGCAAATACGCACATGAAAAAAGCACTTCCTTTTCTCTTACTGATTCTATTGCTGCTGGCAGCAGTATTCATCCGTCGCTGCAACAGTAAGGAGCAGCTAACTGATAACGATAAACGAAAACCACGAACGGAAGATGTAACGGATAACGATCGTAAAACAGATAACCAGAAAACCAACCTGGATGTTTTTCGTGATCCTTCATCGGACTATTATTTTACCAAGCATGCACGTTGTCGTATGAAGTGCAGGCATATTACACAGGAAGAAGTAAAAGAAATTGTGCAGAAAGCAGAAGTGAATTATAAGAAGAGTGAATTGGATGCAGCGCAAGGTCCCAAGTACGCATTGGAAGGAATTACATCGAGAGATAACCAGCGTGTACGCATTATTGTGGCACCGAAACAAAGGCATTTAACGATTGTAACAGTGATTGATTTGGAAAATGAGTGGGCGTGCCCGAGTTGTAAGTAAGGCCCCACCCAACCTCCCCCAGGTGGAGGAGTAGCTAAGCACAAAGCTTACTTATTTGTAGTTGTTGATAAATTAATACAGTTTTGAAATTTGATGATAAACGAAAAGAAGATGATGTGGAGGGATAATTTTTTGAATAGGAGTATGCTGCACCGCTCCCTCTCTCTTCGGAGAGGGAGAAGGAGGGTGAGGTGTTAAAGCCTTTCCAAATCCTTTACGTCATCTACGCCATGATCCTGTTTCTGATCATGATGTTGATTGTAGTACCGTTTGTACTCATTGCTTCTTTCTTCGGTAAGATCAAAGGGGGCAATGCGGTCATGCGGATTGTACATTACTGGGCTGATGCGTGGTTGTTCATGATCGGTATTTATCACAAACGGATTGTTGAACAGGAGATCAGGAAACATCAACCGTATATTTTTGTGAGCAATCACAATTCGTACATGGATATTCCGCAAATGCTGAAAGCGATCCGTCAGCCGCTGAGGATATTGGGTAAAGCAGAGATGGGAAAGATACCGGTGTTTGGTCTCATCTACAATGCAGCCGTCGTCCCTGTGTTGCGTGGCAGCGCAGAGAACAGAACCAAAAGTGTAAAGACACTGCGTTCGGTATTGAGTAAAGAAATTTCTATCTACATCGCACCGGAAGGAACATTCAATATGACCGACAAGCCGTTGATCGATTTTTATGATGGTGCTTTTCGTTTGGCGATTGAAACCCAAACCCCCATCAAGCCGATGTTATTTCTGGATTCGGTTGATCGCTTACATTGGCGCAGCATTTTTTCATTAACTCCCGGCAAACTAAGAACCGTCTATCTCGAAGAAATTTCTCCCGAAGGTTTAACACCGTTTGATGTGCCCAAACTAAAAAAGCAAGTGTACGATTTAATGGAAGCGAAGTTGAAAGAATATAAGGTGAGCTGGATACCCCCATCCCCTAAAGGGGTGTAAATACACACTCCAGTATTCTCCATCTTCCCTAATTTTATCAGTTCATGAACTTATTTGCTGACGAAAATAACAGCGCAGATAAACCTGCGGAGTCTTTTTCCCCCTTTAGGGGGGCAGGGGGCTACGCTGAAATTATCATACCACTCGCTCTTCCCAAAAATTATACATGGAGCATTCCCGATCGTTTGCTGGAGCAGGTGCGTGTGGGTGTGCGTGTGGAAGTGGAGCTTCGCAAGAAACGGTATGCAGGTGTCATCAAAACATTACATAACGATAAACCGGCGGCATTCGATCCGAAATTTATTCTAAACGTGCTGGATGTGGAGCCCATCATTCATGAGGAGCAGTTGAAGTTATGGGAGTGGATCGCCAATTATTATTTGTGTACAGAAGGTGAGGTGATGGCCGCTGCATTGCCTGCGCATTTCAAGCTCAGCAGCGAAACTATTTTATTGTACAACGAAGAGATTGGTGAAGATTTTTCTACACTCGATCATGATGAGTATTTGCTGGCAGAAGCATTGCTGATACGAAAGGAGCTGAAGTTACCTGAAGTGCAGCAGATATTGGATACATCGCATGTATATCCTGTTGTAAAACGGTTGATCGAAAAGCGTGTTTGTTTTGTGTGGGAATCGTTGAAGGAAACGTACTCAGCTAAGAAAGAAACATTCGTCTTGCTCAATCCGCAATACGATAATGAAGATCAGCTGAGCGAATTGCTGAACAACTGGAGCCGTGCACCCAAGCAAATGGAACTGCTGTTAAGCTATCTACACTTAATAAAAACAGAAGGTGAAGTTAGTAAGCCTGCTTTGTTGAAAAAGAGTAATGCCAGTGATGCACAGTTGAAAGGATTGGTGGATAAAGGCATTTTGTTTTTAGAAAAACGTGCAGTGGATCGTTTGCTCAACCTGCCAAGAAATATTTCCATCGACTTTGAATTAACGCCTGCACAGCAAACAGCGTTGCAACAGATCAGAACTTCATTTGAAACAAAGCCTGTTTGTTTATTGCACGGAGTTACCGGCAGTGGTAAAACGCAACTCTACATTAAACTCATTGAAGAATATATCCGCAAAGGGAAACAGGTATTGTACCTGTTGCCGGAGATCGCTTTAACAGCACAGATCATCCGCAGGCTGCAAAAACATTTTGGAGGTTACATTGGTATTTATCACAGCAAGTTCAACCAGAACGAACGCATTGAAATCTGGAACAAGATCAGGAGCGGTGAAATGAAAGTGGTGCTGGGTGCTAGAAGTTCGTTGTTTCTTCCGTTTGCTGATCTTGGCTTAATTGTGTGTGATGAAGAACATGATCCGAGTTACAAACAGCAACAGCCTGCACCACGCTACAATGCACGTGATGCGGCTGCCTACTATGCAACCGTGTTTGCTGCAAAAATGTTGATGGGCAGCGGTACGCCTTCGGTTGAAACGTATTACAATACACAAACAGAAAAATATGGTTTGGTTGAATTGATGGAGCGTTTTGGAGAAGGCCAGTTGCCAACAATTGAATTGGTTGATACCAAACCGTTGTTTAAGCAAACAAAAGAAAAAGTAATGATCGCTCCTGCTTTGCAGGAAGCCATTGAAAAATCGTTGGCGAAAGACAGACAGGTGATCCTTTTTCAAAACCGCCGTGGTTATACGCCGCACCAGGTTTGTAAAACCTGCGGCTGGATTCCGCAATGCCGTTATTGCGATGTGAGCTTAACTTATCACAAGTTCAAGCATAAACTGCAATGCCATTACTGCGGCACAGTCTACCCAACAGTCTCTACTTGCGAAGCATGCGGCAGTCACGATTTTATGCAGCACAACTTTGGCACCGAAAAAGTGGAAGAGCAATTGCAGGAAATGTTTCCCAAAGCAAAGATTGCACGCTGGGATTATGATACGGTGAGTGGTAAAACTGCACATGATCAACTCATTCAGCAATTCGAGCAACACCGCATTGATATTTTAGTGGGCACGCAAATGGTGGTGAAGGGTTTGGATTTTGAGAAGGTAAATCTTGTCGGTATTCTTGATGCAGATAGTTTATTGAGCTTCGCTGATTTCCGTGTGAATGAACGTGCTTTTCAATTGATGGAGCAGGTGAGTGGAAGAGCCGGACGAAAAGATGCCGATGGACATGTAATGATACAGGTGGCGAATACCAATCATCCTGTGTTACAGTTTGTAAAAGCACATGATTACAAATTATTTTTCTCTGTTGAGTTGCAGGCAAGGCGACAGTTTTATTATCCGCCGTTTACACGCATTATACAGATCACGTTTAAGCATAAGCAAAAAGAAACCGTAGAAGCGGCTGCACAAATGGTAGGCGAAAACATGCGGCCATTGTTTGCCAATTATATGGTTGGCCCGGCCGAACCGGTGGTGAACAGGGTGCGTAACCAGTACATCATGGAACTGGTACTGAAGCTGCCGAAAGATGCACAACTGATACATCAGTGCAAAGAGATGATCCATAACCAGGTGGTGATGTTGCATAATCATCCCAATTTTAAAAGTGTGGTATTGATTGCGGATGTGGATGCGATGTAACTAAGAAGTGTTTAAGGTTTGCATATATACTCCTTAACTAATCAATGACACATGTTTATCCATAGCTGCTAATATAGATGTCGAAATATTCCTTAGTTGTGAGGTTTAATTTAAGACTGAAATAGCATGCGCCACCATCAAAAAACATTGGAATGTTTTTTCGCCAATAGCCTCCATCCGTTTTGCACATACAGTTTATCCATACAAATTGATGACCTTTTTTGTCTGTTGCAAAAATTAATTGCTTCTTATAAGTCGTCATAATTTCTTTGACCCAATTTTCTCTCTCGTTTAAATGGATTTCGAAATAAGCACTATTGATTGCTCTGATAAGTAATTCTTCAATTAAGCAAAGATCAATTTTGGGTAGAATAGGAGCAATATAGTCCTTATTGAAATGATATCCTTTAACAGAAAATGGAAGAATGACAATATTTGACGTGTCGGATAAATAATTTTTGCAAGTGTATGGGATAGTCTGTGCAAAAAGAGAATTGCAGGAATATAAAAGAAAAACAGAAATGCAGATAAATAGATGTTTCATGTTTTCTAAGTTCTCTTTTTTTGCTTTAGAAATCAAGATTATTCTGTTAATTCTGAGCGGTATTTAAATAATCAACCGGATTCAA
>JAACZX010000567.1 GCA_009996555.1 Chitinophagaceae bacterium
TTACCCCTCCCGAAAATAAAATGCAGTGCTTCTTCTCCGTCTTTTACATGCACAAGATTATTGGAAAGATTATTTTTTTTCAACTCACGGATCGTTAATTCCGCATCGTTATTATTGTCTTCCACAAGTAACACATTTACAGGAGTTAAATTCATACATACTATTTTAAAAATTTAAGAATCGGGTAATGAAAAATAAAAACAGGCTCCTTCGTTCACACGGCTTTCTGCCCACACCCGTCCTTCATGACGTATAATAATTTTTTCAACCAAAGCCAGCCCTACACCTGTGCCTTCAAATTCATCTGCCGCATGCAAACGTTGAAATACTTTGAATAATTTGTGGGTATAGGCAGGATCAAAACCCACCCCGTTATCTTTTACAAAAAATACAATACTGTTTAACTCTGTGTATGTGCCGATATTTATCCGGGGTATCGGCTGTCCGGATGAATATTTCACAGCGTTGCCGATCAGGTTAAGCCACACCTGCTTTAATGTATTATGATCGGCCATCACATCAGGAAGTTTACTTACCTCCCAGATAATATTGCCGCATGCCTGTTGCTGACAGATCTCTGCAATGCAATCTTTAACCATTCCATCAGAAACTACTCTTGTTTTTAACATTTGCTGCCGCCCCATGCGGGAAAAGGCCAACAGGTCATCAATCAAATGCCCCATTCGCACCGCACTGTTCCTGATGGTGGCAGTAATGCGTAAAGCCTCTTCATCAAGTTTACTTCCGTAGTCCTCCTCAAGTATTGTTGAAAATCCAATAACACTTCTAAGCGGTGCACGCAAATCGTGTGATACTGAATACGTAAATGCACTCATTTCTTCGTTACTCTTTCGCAGCTGATCCTGAAGATTTTTTCTATCCGTAATATCACGTATGGATGAAGAAACAACAGTTCCCATCTCTGTTATGATTGGTGAAAGACTGATCTCTACAGGAAACTGTACACCATCCTTTCGCACAGCAAATAATTCAAGCCCAACACCCATTGATCTCACTTTCGGATCAGCGTGGTAAGCTTCCCGGTGATGCACATGTTGTTTTCTTACTCCCTGCGGAACAAGTGCCTCAATATTAAGACCAATCATTTCTTCTTTGGTATAACCGAAAAGTCTTTCTGTTTGATTATTGATTAACTCAATAACGCCTTTATCGTTGGATATAATCATTGCATCCGGCGCAGACTGTAACAGCAGTTCAAATTTTTTTTCGATCATCTGCCTTATCTTATCACGCTTATTGAGCAGGATGGTGATATACCATGCTAAACTGAGAATGATAAGTATAATACTTAACACTAAGATAGATGCGCCGAACTCGGTGCTGAACCAATTTCTCCAATGCCCATACAGCCTGACTAAACCTAAAAAAACCGGCAGCGCTATCGCTGCCGGAACCAATTTCTGCGCCAATAAACTTCCGCTGTAGCCGTTTGTAAATTCTTTCATTATACCGGTCTCCGGATTAGAGCATAAAAGCGCAAGAGCTATAAAAATGAAACTCACCGAAGAATGAATAGCCATAGAAAGAAACGGGTTCAATTGGTAGATTTCAGGCACCCTGTATAAATAACCTGTCAACGCAAAAAGCCCGGTAAAAAAAATAACAATGGTTAATACCTGCGCAAACTTATACAAGCGCTTTCTATCGCTGCAAAAGATCAATAGCGAAACTCCTGCAAGGAAAAGACACACAGCAATGCTGGCAGTCATCATAGGTACGGATCCTGTTAACTCAGCTTCTTTCAGTTTATCTGCATATAATATCTGATCAATCTGCCAGCCGTTCTCCTGAACAATTCCCCCCAACCTGAAAACAGCAATTAAAATCATGGTACAGGCAATAAGAGCTGCAATAGTGGAATAAGCCCGGCTTCTCCTTTTACTCATCATCAATATAAAAGACAAACCGAAAAGGCTGAATGAAACAGCTGTAAGTGGGTTGATTACCACAGCACCCTTTATGGGATTCTTCATTATTTCGATATCTAATTCCCAGCCTAACAATGCCAGTATGGAAATGATCAAAACAAATATGGAGAAATAACCCGACCATTGTCGTATGCGCATGCTCAAAGGAATGTCAGCATTGACATCATATCCCGGGCGAAAAGAAGACAACCGTTTTGTAGCAGGCGCTCCCATATAAGCAATGGTTGATTGAGTTGAATGACAGGATTAGCAGTTTTCAAAGGATAAGGCTCCTTCTGTTTAACTTTAGAAAGTAAAAATTATAAAAAAAATTAACAAAAAGAAACTTTTTCAGGTTTGCCGGTTACCCCAAACTGAAATAGCTAACCTCGGGTAGGATATTATACGGGCGGCCATAAATAACATCCCTTTTGAACTATCTCCGCCGTACAAACGGCTGCTGTTGCATTGTAATCAACCTGGCAAACTACTAATTCTCAAAAATGGCTAAGATTTTTTGCTCCCTAATAATGTGTTCGCTTAAACTGCAAATAAACATTACCAAAAATTACATGGTAACACAAGTTACCGGCAATTAAGGGATAGACTGACCGGCAACAACACAGCCAACCTTTGCAACGAACCGTCATTTACTTACTTTATAATAAAAGTAGCAGAATGGAAACTGTATTACAATGCAAACACAGTCTGAACGAAAAGCCCCTTGGTTTGAACATTTCAGTCCTCTCAATAACACTACAATCGGAGATGCACGTGATAATTAATAAAATTTGCAGGGTTTAAGATAACACCTGACTACCTTTTCAATTAACCAGCGGGATCCGGTATTTAAAGGTTACACCTTTAGGTTGATTATTATAGACAAAATTCACCCTATAACACCCTTGCCATGCGCTTGATGCTTAAAAAGCTACTGGGAGTATAATGATTTCATCACTGACCCCTGTTCCATTGTCAGAAAAGCAATATACATGTTCTTTTTCCCGGCTATTCTTCTTTGCACAATTGTGTGTTGACAAATCATATATTCAACACTTCTGAAAAAGGTTGATGTTTCAGAAATATTACAAATTGAAAGTTGAATTATTCAACATCAAAAAGAACGGTAATAGTTTTTAGTTATTGCCACTTGTTTCGTTTGAAAATGGCGCATCAATGATACTACTTCCAAAAAACCATCTCTTCATTTACCAAGCACTTATGTTGCCTAAGCTTATACCATCTGGAAGGAACTATCCGGTGCACATAAAATAATTTTGAACCCGACAGCTTTTCCTCAACTGTTTTTTAAGGTATTACTAATAGCATTACATTTCTGCGAAGTTTACAGTTCTACATAATCACCTGCTGCTTCTGCGTATAAATTGGATCATCGTTATTCTTGCAGGAATATCATCATCAACGAGTCAGTACATGCATTAAAACAGAAATCGATCGACAGAATTAAAAAACAACTTATTCCTGCTAAGATTTTAACGCATCATATAATATTTCAACAGGATGTAATGCATGCCTGCTCGTTCCATCTTTTATCTGGTGCCGGCAGGAAGTTCCAGCAGCGGCAATCAACGTATCGTTTGATAAACTCCGAACAGCAGGAAACAAAACCAACTCTCCTATTTTGTTAGACACTTCAAAATGTTCTTTTTCATACCCAAAGGCACCTGCCATGCCACAGCAGCCGGAAGGGATTATCTGCACCACATAATTTGCGGGCAGACTCAGCATTTCATTACTATAATGCTGGGATGACATTGCCTTTTGATAACAATGGCCATGAACTGCAATGAGTTTTTGCTCTTTTGTAAATAATTCTGCTGTAATATTTCCTTTTGCGGCTTCCGACGCAATAAACTCCTCGATTGTATACGTATTCGCTGCAATTTCTTTCGCAGCAGTTTTATTTTCACTTGTTGCCAGGTCAATGTATTCATCCCGCAGCGTTAAAATAGCAGAAGGTTCTATTCCTACAATCACCGTATTCCTGCTTACATTTTTTTTGAGTAATAAAATATTGGCATTAATAACAGCAGCCGCTTTTTTTACCAATCCTTTCGACAGGTAAGTTCTTCCACTTTCAAGATGTTCCGGAATGCTAACATCATACCCCAATGCTTCCAACAGGAGTATTGCTTTACGTCCTATTTCCGCATCGTTGTAATTGGTAAACTCATCGCAGAAAAACAAGACGCTTCTTTTACTCCCTTTACTTGTATTTTTCCTTCGTTTCCACCATTGCTTCAACGTAAACGACGGTAGCAATGGCATCGTTCTGTCTGGATGAAATCCCACAAGCCTGTTTGCAACAGACCTTAATGATTTATTGCTGTAAACAAAGTTGTAAACTCCCGAAAATTTTGTTGCCAGCTTCATCTGCTTCGTAAAAGTTGCAATAAGCTTTGCACGTAACGGAATTCCTTTTTTATCATAATACTGTTGTAGAAACTCCGCTTTCATTTTCGTTACATCCACGCCTGAAGGACACTCTGTTTTACAGGCTTTGCAACTGAGACAAAGATCCATGACTTCTTTAATCTCGTCATGAACAAGAGGGGCATTATCATGTTCATTGCTTAAATACTGGCGCAACACGTTTGCTCTTGCACGGGTACTGTCTTTTTCTTTGCGTGTTGCCATAAAACTTGGGCACATAGTGCCGCCGGTCATCTCACTTTTTCTGCAGTCACCCGAACCCGAGCACTTTTCGGCAAGTCGTAATAACCCTTCCTGTTCCGAAAAATCGAAATTGGTTTTAACAGCTGCAGGTTGTTTGCCCGTCTTCATTCTTAATGCTGCATCCATTGGCGCTGTATCAACAATCTTTCCTTTGTTGAAAATATTCTGCGGATCAAACAGTGCTTTTATTTCCCTGAACAGCGCATACGTTTCTAACCCCATTACCGATGCAATGTGTTCACCACGCAACCTGCCATCGCCGTGTTCGCCTGACAATGATCCATTGTATTTTTTTACCAACAAGGCAGTTTCGGTGAGGATTGTGCGAAACAATTGCAAGCCGTCTTCCGTTTTTAAATTGATCATCGGTTCCACATGCAACTCTCCTGCACCTGCATGCGCATAATACGAGGCCCTTACTCCATGTTTATCTAACAGTGCTTG
>JAACZX010000194.1 GCA_009996555.1 Chitinophagaceae bacterium
GTTTCCTTCCACACGGCTGCAAGACCAACACCTTTGATCATGACCGAACGGACGATGATATAAAACCATTTTGCCGGAACAATATTCGAGATCATCCGTAACGGGAACGGCATATTTTCAATGGGGAACATAAATCCACTCAACATGACTGTTGGCAAAAACAAAGCAACCAGCGAAATAAACATGGCCACCTGTTGCGAACCTGCAGCAGAAGAAATAAGTAATCCTAGAGAAAGCGACACCAGCGTAAACAATAAACTTTCTGCAACCAGTAACAACAGGCTTCCATTAATTGGCACTTCCAATGCAAACACACTCAGTAATAAAATACTGGCAATATTGATGGAAGACAACAGGAAATAAGGAACTGCTTTTGCAATTACCACCATTTGCGGACGCATGGGCGATACCAGCATAATTTCCATAGTACCCATTTCTTTTTCCCGAACAATGGTAATAGCCGTCATCATGGTACAAACAAGCAGCAACACCATGGCCATAACGCCGGGCACAAAATTGTAGGCGCCTTTTAATTGCGGATTGTACAGCATTCTTGTTTCTACATTGATGCTGTAAGGCAAGCGTTGTTTATTGGTAACACGATCCTGGTAATCCATAATCACCGCCGTTGCATAATTGGTAAGCGTATTGGCAACGTTCGGATCGGATGCATCGGCGATCAATTGCACACTGGCTTTGTTCACATGCTTCAGGTCTTCTGCAAACTGCGATGGTAATACAACAGCCAGTTTGATTTTTCCTTTTTTAAATGCAGCTTCAATTTCTTTATACGAAGTCAGGTTTTCCTCTACATCAAAATAACGGCTTGCATTCAGCTCAGCAATCAACGAAGTAGTTGCTGCATCTTTCGATTGATCGAGCACAGCGATCTTCGAATTTTTCACTTCGTTGGTTAATGCAAAACCAAAGATGACGATCTGCACCACCGGCATACCCAACAGGATAAACAATGTGCGTTTATCCCGCCAGATGTGCAGCAATTCTTTTTTTACAAAAGAAAAAAACTGCCGGCCGGCGGCGCCTTTTTTTTGTTTGGCCTGTGTATGTTGCTCAACTTTCATGTAAACAATTTATCTGCATTAATCGTCGCTGCGTGTTGCTTTGCGTGCCAGTTTTAAAAACACATCATCCATTGTAGGCGATTGGTACTGCTGCTTCAGTATAGCTGGTGTATCCAGCGCTTCTACTTTTCCATCCACCATAATACTTACCCGGTTACAATACTCTGCTTCATCCATATAATGCGTAGTAACAAAAATGGTAATGCCACTTGCAGCAGCTTCATAAATCATCATCCAAAATTCTCTGCGTGTAACAGGATCCACACCGCCTGTTGGTTCATCTAAAAAAACAATTTCGGGTTCGTGAAAAATCGCAACAGAAAACGCCAGCTTCTGTTTCCATCCTAATGGCAACGAACCAACCAGTTTATTTGCTTCGTCCTGCAAATGCAGATGCTCAAGAATAAACGCCGTCTTCTCTTTTATAAATGCATTGCTCTTGCCATAAATACCACCGTACAGCTGCATATTTTCTTTCACCGTCAGATCTTCGTACAACGAAAATTTCTGACTCATATAACCGATACTTTTTTTGATCTGTTCATTTTGCGTGTATACATCATAACCTGCTACCGTTGCTTTACCGCCTGTTGGCATTGATAAACCGCACAACATCCGCATAGCCGTTGTTTTACCTGCGCCATTTGCGCCGAGGAAACCAAAAATTTCTCCCTTGTGTACATCAAACGTAATGGCATCTACAGCAGTAAATGCTCCAAAGCGTTTGGTCAAATGATCGACTGTTATGATTTTATCGTTTAGCATATCAAATCCGCATGAGTTGCATGAAACAATCTTCAATTGTTGGCTGACCTTTCTTTATCTCTAATCCGGCAAAAGCAGATTCCTGCAGCTCCTGCTGCAACTGCCCGGTTGTTGCATCTTTCTTTAAGATGACATGGTGATAGATGCCCGAAGGGTAAGCATTCTCCACAAGAGATGAATCCCGCACTTTATTCAACAGCTGCAACATGTTTGTTGAACGCACCGCCAGCATGGTTTGTGCAAAGGATGCAACGATCTGTTGCGGTGTATCAATGCTGAGGATAGAACCGTTTTGGATCAACGCCACACGGTCGCACATTTCTGCTTCATCCATATACGGTGTTGATACAAGTATGGTAATACCTTGCTCTTTCAAACGCTTCAACATTTCCCAAAATTCTTTTCGTGATACAGCATCCACACCTGTAGTTGGTTCATCTAAAAACAAAACCGTCGGCCGGTGAATGAGTGCACAACTCAACGCCAGTTTTTGTTTCATACCGCCGGAAAGTTTTCCGGCTTTACGATCAGCAAACGGTTCTATCTGCACGTAGATGTCTTTGATGAGATCGTAGTTCTCATCAACAGTTGTATTAAAAATGGTCGCAAAAAAATCAAGGTTTTCTTTTACGGTTAAATCCTGGTACAACGAAAACCGGCCGGGCATATACCCTACCTGTTTACGGATGGCTTTGTAGTCGCTCACCACATTCATGCCTTCCACTGTTGCAGTTCCTTCCTCGGCCAACAGTAAAGTTGTGAGAATACGAAACAGCGATGTTTTACCTGCACCATCCGGACCAATAATTCCAAACAATTCTCCTTTTTTTACCGAGAAAGAAATATCCTTCAAAGCCGGAGTAGTTTGCTTTTTAACCGTGTACGATTTGCTGATATGTTGTACCACTACAGAATACATGCGCTTTATTTAAACATTACTTCGCCGTACATACCAATTTTGAGATAACCATCATTTTTCACATCGATTTTGATAGCGTACACAAGATTTGCCCGTTCTTCTTTTGTTTGAATGGTTTTGGGTGTAAACTCTGCTTTATCCGAAATCCATGTAATGCTGCCGCTCATTTCTTTGTATTGATTTTTGCCTGCATCCACCATTACTTTTACAGTTTGTCCAAGTTTGATCTGAGACAACTGATCGCCTGTAACATAAGCACGCAATTTTAGTGTACTGAGATCTGCAATTTTATACAATGCTTTTCCGGTTGATGTTAACTCACCTGCTTCTGCATACTTGGTAAGGATTGTTCCGTTAATGGGGTTGATGATGTTTGCACGTTTCAACTGATCATCTAACTGTGCTACTCGTTTTTGTAAAGGTTTTGACTCGCTTAACACAGCCCTGTTTTGTGTAGATACATTGCTCTGCTGTACAGCGATCTGTTGACGGGTAACATTCATTTGTTTTTTCACCACATCGATCTGTGCATTGATATCGTCGAGCTGCTTTCCTGTAGCTGCATCCTGCGCTACCAGTTTTTCAATACGCTTTTGCTCGTGCAACAAATTATTCAATTGCGATTGCTGAACAGCCAGCTGGTCCTGCAACAGTTTTACCTGTGGCGACACATCCGCCGTTTTTTCATTGAGCGAACTGATGCTGGCCTCTACCTGTTCTTTCTGCAATGAAATACCTTCTGCATCTACAACGCCAACAGTTCTGTTAGCAGAAACGGTATCGCCTTCATTGATGTTCAGTGAAAGAATTTTTCCACTGATCTCCGATGAAACAATTACTTCTGTTGCTTCAAATGTTCCTGTTGCATCGAACTTGTGACCGTTGTTCTTACATGCAGCAAGTACTGCTATCGAAAGCATGGTTAAAATAAACGTACGTATCATATTATTTTCCTTTGATCGTTTGATAATTTATTTGTGCCTGCAGTAACTGCAGCTGATGAAGAATTAATGTCTGCCTTGCCTGATCTTCTGCGTTTACTTCACGCAGATAGTCGTTGGCGGTAATAACCCCGTTTTCGAGTTGCGCATTGGCAGCTTCTTTTACTTTAATCCGCAGCTCGATAATTTCATTATCCTTGCTGATGAGTTGTTTGACCTTATCGATTTCTGCCTGCTGTTGTTTTAGCTGTGTGTTGGTGTTGAGGAGAAATACATCCTGCTGTACAGCAATGATCTGTTGATTTAAACCAATCAACTCTTTTTCTTTTTTAGCTGTGTACAATCCGCCAAATGCCCAGTTGAACCTCACACCCGTTACATAATAGGTAGCGAATTTGTTTTCGAGAAAATTTAAACCCGGTCTTCCGTAACCGCCCTGGAAAAAGAAACTTGTTTTGGGTAAATTTTTTGCTTTGATGAGATTGTTTTGTACACCCAACAGTTGTTGCTGTTTTTGAAAAAGACTGACCTCCGGTCTGCTTACAGTTGCATCGTATACTGGTGATTGTACAACGGGCTTTTCCAGTTGTGTGGTTGAAGTGTAGGCTTCGCCCGTAAACAACGTGAGCACATCCAGCAATCCTGTGCGGGTGCTTTGCAACTCGATGATGCGTTGATCAATCTTCAACAGTTCGGCCTTGAGTAAATTAAGATTTGATTTGAACGCTACACCACCATTCACCTGTGCTTCAATTTTCTGCAAACCTGTTTCAAGATCTTTGCGAACAAGATCCGTTTGCTTCAACTGCTCATCGATGTACAAAATGCTCAGGTAAACCTGGTTGATGCGTTCATTCAGTTTATACAACTCCACTTCAATTTTCTGGTCTTCCACTTCTGCATTCATTTGCTGCATGGCGGTTTGCTGTTTCAATAAACCACCGTCGTAGATCATTTGATTTACATCGGCCACCAACTTGTACTGATCCTTGCTTAACGGTTCAATGGTAACACCCGGAAAAGGAATTTTTACAGTTGTTACTTCCGATTGATAAGTTGCCTGTCCGTTAAGCGACACTTGCGGCAGAAAGCCTTTACGCAGGTTTTCAATACTGATATCTTTTACCTGCTTTATTAACCCTTTCTGTTTAATAAGCGGGTATTGCTGCTTTGCTTTTTGCTGCACCTGCTCCAGCGTAATGGTTTGCGCATAAGTGTACTGCGAAAAAAACAGGCAAAAAATGAGCAATTTGTTCATATATTAATTTTTAACCAAACAGTTAAACTGTGT
>JAACZX010000195.1 GCA_009996555.1 Chitinophagaceae bacterium
TTGTCGATGTCTGAATGGTTGCTTTCGTTCTTATCTGGGTATTATGCTTCATTGCTTTCTACCTTGTCTCTGCTCAACTGGTAGTTTTTCACCGTAGCAAGAACACCGTCTTCCATCATGGAGTCAAGATAGGAACTCACTGCAAATGAAAAACCCGGTAGTGTTGAAATATCCTGTCCCCACAATTGTTCGTTGCTTAAGGTTTTCTTTACCACATCAGCAGGTTTGTTGTTTTTCCATAACTGGTGAAAATAACCTGCGTGTTCATCCTGTATCGGGTATGCTACGCCGTTAGCTTCTCCGTAGTACGTACCACTTTCGCCATGTTCACATTTCATAAACAGTATGTAAGCAGCAAAACCCAATGCCATAGAAGCAGGTACATACAGATCCTGTTCAAAATGCCGGAGCAGTAAAGGTATGTTACGCATGCGCATTTTGTGTGAATAATTTAGTGTAATACTGATCCATTTATGATCAATAAAAGGGTTACGGAAACGGTCGAGAACGTTACCGGCGAACTCTCTTGCTTCCGGCAACGTTATTTTGCCGTTGCTGATGCATGGAGCAATTTCCTGGTGCATGAGATCATACACATACAGGCTGATGATTTTATTTTCCATAGCCTCTTTCACTGTTTCAAAAGCAGAAAGAAAAGCAATACCACAGGCGAATGTATGTGTACCGTTGAGCAAACGTAATTTCAGTTCACGTTGTTTGTTAATATCAGAGGTAATCACCACTCCGTCATCAGCCTTTGCAAAACTCAGCACTTCTTTTACTTTGGGATTTGATGCTTCAATAGCCCATAAGCTGTATGGTTCACTCATGATCATCAGTTCATCAGTATAACCAAGTTTTTCTTCTGTTGCTTTTTGTTGTGCAACAGGTAGTTTACCGGGCACAATACGGTCAACTAATGAATTACAGAATGTGTTGGCATTCTCTAACCAGTCAATGAATGTATAATCAAGATTATTGCGGTGTGCAAGTTCAATCACAATTGATTGCAGTTTGCTGCCATTGTCGGTAATAAGCTCTGTTGGTACAATCACCATTCCTTTGCCTGCATCGCCATTAAATGCTTTGTAACGTTCGTGTAAGAAAGCAAGCAGCTTTCCCGGAAATGATACCGGTGGATTGTTACTGATCTTATCTTCTTCCACCAATACAATTCCAACTTCTGTTGTGTTGGAAAGAATGATCTCCATTTCAGGATTGGATGCGCACTCCAATATCTGCTGCCATTGCGATTTTGCTGAAAGCACACGGCTGATGGAAGCGTTGATGATATACTCTTCTGTTATTTTTTGCTGCCGGATGCCGCTGATGCAATGTGTGTACAATCCTTCCTGTACACTATAGCCATCTGTACCTCCACTGTCGGTTGATTTTACCACTACCACACGACCATTGAAGATGCCCTTCTTATTGGCTTTGTCAATAAAATAATCGGGCAAACCACGCAGGAGCACACCCGTTCCAAACTGGAGTACTTTTTCCGGTAATGCAAATATTGCATCGGTGGGAACCGATTGTACTGCGCCATTTAATTTTGCCAAGGTTTCTTTTGATAACTGCATTTTAATCACTTTAAATTTTTTATCACTACAGGATCGTTTCCTGTTATTTGTTTATTGGTTTCCATCTATCGCCAAACACCCATTGTGTATTGATCTTTTCAACCAGTTCCTTACTGATATTATTACCGAACCAGGCATAGTTGCCAGCGTTACGGCGACAGTTGTAATAATAAATACGTTCGCCCCACTGCAGGTTGTTGTTGCCTGCACGATAGATGGGTGCATCTTTCATATTATCTGCAAACACACAGTTAATAAGATAGAACTGTGCATCACGATGATAACGGCCTAACAAAAAGCCATCATAGCCTTTGAAGCGGCAATTTACCAGCACTGTTTTTGAATCTTTGTTTCTTGATCCATCGTGCCAGATGGCAGCGCTGCCTGTGTGAGCAATAAACTCACAGTTTTCGGCATAAGCCCAGCCACGTGGACAATAAAAATCCACGCCGCCTTCCATTACACAATCTTTGAAATACCACATACCATTCTCCACTTCCCATGGACTAACAGTATCGCCTGCATAAGCTTTAAAATGACAGTTGATGGCTTTTAATCTTGTGCAATGCATTGTACGCAATGCCATTTGATGACCATCTTTTGTGATCTTTTTTTGCTTATTGATCGTGTCAATGGGGCAGTGAATCATTCTTGGTTCTAAATAATCAAAACCATAACTGTTGGTAATGGTAAGATTCTTAAGTGTGATGTCGTTACCACTAACGTTCATTGTTGCTACACCCCAATCATCGTTGTGTTCGCAACGCCATTCATCTCTTGCTATAGACGCAGTAATAATGGTAGAAGTTCTGTCTTCGCCTTCAAAAACAATATTGTGTTTTTCGATGTAGAGTTTCTCTTTGTAAACACCTTTCTTAATAAAAATGATCCGGGCTGTTGCAGCCGAATCACTTAAACTGTTTATTGCTCCCTGTATGGTTTTGAAATTGCCTTTTCCGCCTGCATCTACAATGATCTTCTTCTGCGCCTGTGTTACAATGCTGCATAGCAGAACAAAACCCATCCATCCATATCGTATCAGTTCTTTCACTTCCTGGTTGCATTTTGCAGCAACCATTTTGCAAGGTCTTCTGCCGCTTTATAGTTTTCGAAATCGGCCGGTAATAATTTCCGGTTGTCGATGTATTCATTATAGATCCAGGGATCGCCTACTGCAAGCACAGTTCCTTTGCCATACTTTGCCACAGCAATGATTGCTGCATTGTCTTTTGTAACAATTGTTTTTGCCGGTGCTTTTACTTTCAGTTCGCTGAGCTCTTTCAGGAACATCTTTTTTGTTGTTTTAAATACAGGATTGTTAACACCGGGTACTACTTCGCCCTGCACATAGTTATCATTCTTCACCATGTTCAAACTGTTATCGGTAAACGTGATGCCGAACTTGTTTGCCAGCAGGTTGAAATGTTTCAGATCGCAGTTGTTGCTGTCGTTTGCCAGCAGGATCAATACGCCACCTGCTTTTACCCAATTGCTGATAGCCGTTACATCGGTTGGAGTAACATAATTCGGATTGGGATTATCACGCACATGATCGGGATCAACAATGATGTACACCGATGCTTTGCTGAGATTGCTTGCTGTTGGCGCCACGTCCAGCGATTTTATAGTAGCACCATAGCGTTCGAAAATTGTTCCCCATGTATAATAGCCACCATGACTTCTTTCTTCCCATGTATAATGCCAGTACTGCAGCTCACCGGTAGCATCTTTTCTTTTTTCACTGTTGAACCAGCGGTCGAGCACTACATTTTTTCCTTTACCGATCGCTTGCGTTGGCAACTGCTCCATTTCGCCTGCTGCCAATAAAAATGCGCCCACACCTTTTGCATCATTTACAATTACATCTTCGCTCATGTAATATGCAAAGCTGCCATCACGGTATGGCTTACCGCCAAGGCCCGATACTTTTACCGTACCATGCAAATTGGTTTGGCCGTTCTCTTCTTTGATGAAACGTTTAATAATTCCATCGTATCCCTTTTTAGCAATGGAGAGTTTTGCAGCTGGTAAATAACCTTTGCGTACGCCTTTCGCCACTGCATATACAAATTGTGATGAAGCGGATGCTTCAAAATAGTTTTTCTCTTTACCGGGGCCGTTGTAATTCATAACATCGTACCACAAACCCGTTGCAGGATCCTGTTGTTTTTCGATGGCGTTTACCAAGCGGTTCAATATACCAATGAGGTCTTTGCGTTTTGGATGATCAGCAGGGAAATAGTCCAATGCATCAACCAATGCATCAGCATACCAGCCCATGGCTCTTGCCCAGAAATGTGGTGATGTACCTGTTGTTTTATTGGCCCATTGCTGTTCTTTGCTTTCATCCCAAGCATGATAGAGTAATCCTGTTTTGGGATCACGTGCATGGTTCTCCATCCAGATAAACTGGTTGGCAATGTCGTTAAAGGCAGTATCCTCGTTAAACAGCATGGCATATTCTGCATAGAATGGAGCGCCCATGTACAAACCATCGAGCCACATTTGCCAGGTATAAATTTTCTTATGCCAGAAACCACCTTCTTTGGTGCGTGGGTGTGTACGCAGCTGATCACGGAGGTGCATAGCCGCTTTCTTATACTTTTCTGCACCGGTAATACGGTACAGCATTAACACCAGCTTGCCGTTGTTTACATGATCAATATTGTATTCTTCCAGTTCGTAACCTTTAATACTGCCATCGTTCTGCACAAAATAATCCATACGGTTTTTGATGGAGTTGTAATAGGCCACATTACCTGTGCGCATCCAAAGGCTTTCAAGACCTTTGAGCACCACACCCATATCATAACTCCATTTTGTGCGGCTGCCAATAGGTAAGCTGTCGGGCCAGATCTTATCAACTGTTGCGGCTACTTTTTCGCTATATCTTATTTGTGCAGTTGACTGTAATGCCACTGCAAGTAATACGAGTATGGTAAGTTTCTTCATGTTCTTTTTTTATACGTTTCAATGGTAATATTATGTTACCACTTGATCTGGCTTGCATCAGCTCCTAATTCAGCACGGAGCTTTTCTTTTGCTTTGGAAGCATCAGTGTTTTTGATCTGAATATTTTTTGTGCGGTCGCCACCTGCACGGAAAAGCAACTGGCTGCCGTCTTTGTATTTGATATTGTCGAATACAAGATTATCACTGTTGATGATGTCTACAACAGGGTTTGTGTTTGTGGGAATGATGGTGATGTTGCGGAAAGTAATGTTACTTGCTTCCTGCACATCAATGCCTTTATCGGCCTGCAGCACCATGTTCTCCAGCACAATATCTTTTACATGCATTTCGGGTACACCACGCAGGAAAATACCTTTGGCTGCACCGTTGCAATACACATTGCTGATGTGGAAGTTTTTGAAGACAGGCGTTGTTTCATCAACCGG
>JAACZX010000568.1 GCA_009996555.1 Chitinophagaceae bacterium
GTAAGGATATTCCCTTCTTACTTATTTGCAAAATACGTTGTGTTATCTCAACGCAACAAGCCCCATTTGCGCTAATGTGCCTGTCATCAATTCGTGGTATCTTTTCAGATGTTTCAAACAATTCCGGGAACCCTAATGGATAAAGAACTGGTATTTTCACCTGTATATCAAAATCGCCTTGTTCCACACCTTCGTTATCTGAAATAATAAACTTTCCGAATACTTCTACAGGATCATCACCTTTATAACGGATATTCAGTTCAGGATACTTGGATAGTACCTTTCCAAGATCATATTTTAATTGCCGCTGCGATTCTTTTGTCATTACGCTTTATATGGGCGATAATCATTTACCTGTTCTTGCAAAAATTCTTTATTTCTGTTTGAAATCACTGAAGGCCCTACTCCTGTTGTCGAATCAAAATACAAACTACCATCTTCTTTCTCCTTTACAAGTGGGTGCTTTTTTAAATATCGTTCCCAATCAAATTGCCATTGGGTATAGATAAAGTTCTCTTCTGGGATTTGGTATATATACCTTTCCTCTTTCTTTTCCTTTTCGTTCCACTTTATCGAAAACAACTCATTTACACAACCTGAATTATTTTTTATATTGTCTCCTACCATAATCCCGTTGCTTACTGCATTACCTTGAAGTTTTGATGCCAGGCTTGTATGAAGACTGCATGTAGTAACCTCACTGCAATCCCCCATTCCGGCAAGATGCCAAAGAACAGTACTATCCTCTCCTGTATCAATACCTATTCTTGTATATATATTTTCAACTCCTTGTTCAAAGAATAAGTTTTTCAGATCATTCTTTACAAAGTATGTAAAAAAACTTGCTGCATTAATTGCGTTGGTTACAGAAGTTGCAATGGTGGCATTTTTGCCACCAAAATAAACCATTAGTCCATCACCGTTAAATCTTTGAATGAAGCCGTCAAAATACCAACAGGTATGAATCGCTGCTCTCTGAATTGTCATCGTAACATTCGCAACTGCTAAAGGTTCATACTTTTTAAACAACCCGGTCGAATTCTTTATATCAATAAACATTGAAGTGATGTAATGATACTCAACTGCATTATCCAATTTAATATGTTGAAAATCGGGATGTGCACCCGGCCTTTCACCGTACTTTGTATTCTTCCCGGCTATACTGCTCAATTGATGTAAACTTTTAAATAGCATTTCGTCCTTACTTCGGTCCATTAGATTCACTGGCCTACCCATACTGCCAATCGCATTTCCATCGAAGGCATTATATTGACCTTTCTTTAATTCTCCTCTTTTGGTGCCATTCGCTAATTCACTACGTATGCTTTCTAAATACTGTTGATAAGGGCTATTTGCCATAAGTTTATTTTTTAATAGTTACACAATAATATAATTCCGAAAATCACAATAAATAATATCTGAAAAGCTATTAGCAACGTGGCACTTTGCATCCATATAAATTTATTATCCAGTCCGTGGGAAAGATTTTTGTATTGAGCTAAAAGATCATCCAGCATCTGCCCATCAATTACTTTACTCCAATATTCATTAATAGCTTCTTTACTGGCATTTTTTACATCGCCGAAATACAACATCGATTCACCATCCATTTTCTTTTTCAAAAATGGATTAATAGCTGCCAGTGTAAACAAAATCGACCCAAGGTTGCATACAAGAACCGCTACTAAAAGCAACAACATCCATACATTCATGTCGTATTTATCATTTAATGCAACGTAGCCTGCAATAACACCTCCTAAAGCAAAAGTGTTCACAGCCAGGTACAGGTTACCCTTATTGTTTACACTATCATAATAGTGATCAAATCTTCCAATAGTAAATTTTAGTTCGTCTATTTTCTCTCTGGTATTCATCTTACAATTAGCTTTTATCTATTACAGTCTTGATCTTTCCATCACGCTTAACAGCACTGATTCCATTTTCACGCTTAGAAACTGTTGTATAATCCTCGCTTCTACCTATATCCTTCCAATTGCTTGATCGCAATGTGAAATAATAGTTTCCTCCATGTGTAATCCGACGATCGTAATTGACGTCCAGTGGTGAATGGTTTTGGCAAATTAGAATTGCCATTTTACAATCGTTCTTTTCTTTATATCCTTCACTGCTGATGAGGATTATTTCATAGTTAATACTATGCAGGTTAAAACGAAACTCTCCTTTGTTGTCCTTAAATATTTCGTATCTGGGATAACTCATAACCTTCTTTTTATTAATTAATTGAAAAGGTTTTAAATGGAATTCGTGATAGACTTACTCTCGATAAGTATTGAACAATATCTTTTCTTCCTTCATAAGTCGGAATACCTCTTCCGTCTTGTGCCATAAGTATTATTGGCACACCAGGAAAGTAGCGGCTGAATCCAGCCCTTGTACTATTAATAACAGTTGGGCTGTTTAGTACTTGTTGTTTAACTACAACGATTGCAAAAGTTACACCCTGCTCTTTAATTAAAGCTCCTTCAAATTGCATCTTATAACATTTAAGTTTTAAGTCAAATTGGAGGCTGCCAGCAATTAGCAATGGCGAGGGTTTGACTTTGAATAATTCCCTATTTTTGGCGCACAGAAAGGCCGAAAAGACTAATGTCTTTTAAAAAATCCCGCAAAGATTTGAGCCAGTCTGTTAAGGCCAGGGCTCCACTCCTGGCTTTTTTGTGATCACACTTTCCAGTGTAACTACAATCACAAATATCGGTCAAAATGAGAAAAGTCTGCAAAATCAGTCATTTTTTATTATCAACATGCCGTTAAAACATTTTTTTTTGCAGATTTTTGGTAATTATTACTTTTGCAGCCCTTAAATTTATATCCATAATCCTAGTTGATGCTATTGCGCTTTTCAATTGATAATTTTTTGTCCTTTAAGAACAGTGCTGTTCTCGACTTTCAAGCAGCTTCGATCAAGGAATATAAAGAGAACATTTTTCATCTGCCTTTTAGTGGAAATATTGGCTTGCTTAAATCAATTGGCGTATTCGGACATAATGCCAGCGGAAAGTCCAATTTTATTAAAGGGCTTTCGTTTATGAAGGATTTTGTTTTGAGCTCATCAAAAGAAACAACCACATCTCGCAAATTACCTCTACAGCCTTTTTTGCTTTCAGTCGAAACTTCAAACCTGCCATCCACTTTTGAGATCCTTATAATGATTGACGGCATCAAATATCGTTATGGCTTCGCAGTTGGTACTAACTCAATTGAAAGTGAATGGTTGTTCGTTACCGAGAAAAGAAAAGAAGAAAATCTTTTTGTTCGGGCAAAGCAAAACTACTCCTTCGAAAAAAAATTCAAAACGTCGCTTAGAGGAAAGTTTGAACTGGTGTATGAAATGACGAAACCGAATACATTATTTCTAAGTGTGCTTGCTCAATTCAACTATAAGCTCTGTTTAGAAATATCGAACTGGTTTTCAAAACTAATTATCGCTCATGATACTGACCACATCGACCTCATTAATTTTACTGCGAAATTAATGTCAATTGGTGATTATAGAAAGATGATCAATGATGTAATCCGTAAAGCCGATTTAGGTATTGACAGTATAGAAGAACGTTTAAAAGAAACTGCAGAAAGAGCAAACATATCCTATGACTTGATTTCATCTGTTTTTGCTGATGACATCCGGCAATATACAGTCCGCACCGGCCACTTGAAGTATTACGAAGAAAAAGAACATTCAAAAGTGTTCTTTGATCTAATGAGTAATGAATCGCTTGGCACACAAAAATTCTTTGGAATACTTGGTCCTTTGCTGCACACCATAAAAGAAAAGAGTGTTATTTGTATTGATGAGATCGATGCACGTATGCATAGTCACCTTCTTTCAGATGTAATTGGATTATTCAATTCAAATAAGACGAACTCTGGCGGGGCTCAGTTAATTTTTACGTCTCATAATACAAACATCCTGAAAAAAGGATTACGAAGAGACCAAATATATCTGGCAGAAAAAGATCGACTTGGGGTATCTACCATCAGCAATGTCCATACAAAGAAACCACAAATACGAAAAGATGCTTCGTTTGATAAAGATTATCTTTCAGGTAAGTATGGAGCTGTTCCGGGGCTTGGCGAAGGAGCTCAACTTGATCTCTTTGATGGGATATAATTCTCAGTTTAAACTACTTCAACTTATCAAACATTACTTCTACTTTCGATGATGAAAATCACTCATTATCTTAGCCAACTTTCTGTCAATTTCAAAGTTCATTTGTGAGTTATAGTCAAGGCCCTCTCTACTGGCATAAAATTCATTTTTCCATTTATCAAACCTGAGTTCATGATCCTTTTTTGTAATAGGAAGAAATTGAATGATTGTATTATCGGTAATTACAAATTTTACAACAGAGCCTTTATTGTCGATTTCACAAGATTCTGCTTCAAAGTAGAATAGTGAATTCACGTCTTTCTTTTCTTCATCTTGCTCACCATTCAAACTGAAAATCAATTTAAAGTATCCCCAATACTTTTTTTCAGTTTGGGCATTATTAATAAACTCTATAGAGGCTTCGTAAATAATGTATGAATTATTTCCATCCTTTACTATAGCACCGCTTTTAGTTAGCTTCTGCAAGTTTTCATTGATTGCTTTTTTTTCATTCGCTCTCATTAGTCTCATGTTCCTGTCTTCATAAATTTCATTTACCAGGTTAACACAATGAGAAAAAACTTTCATAAGACCAAGCCCTCCTCCAAATGATTTTTCAGGATGAGCAAAATTGTTCCGTTGATTTCGCAAGGCATCCAGTAATCCTTTTCGCTCTCCCTCAAAATATCCATTGTTATGAAGATAATCATTGAGTTCCGACAAATAAATCCTACCCTGCTTTCCTGTTAATTCTCTATGCCTGATTTTAAAAGCCATTTCCAAAGCACCAAGAGCCTTCGCCATAGCAGGGTCCAAAAAATCATATTCAAAATAGGAATGAATCAAAAGCTTTTCAACAACTCG
>JAACZX010000466.1 GCA_009996555.1 Chitinophagaceae bacterium
TTTTGCAGGCACACCCGCATAAATGCTTCCTGCTTCCACCACTGTTCCTTCCAGTATCACTGCGCCAGCTGCAATAATGGAATTGCTGTGAATAACCGCATTGTCCATTACAATGGCACCCATGCCGATTAATACATTATCATGCACCGTACAGCCGTGAACAAGAGCGTTATGACCAATACTCACATTATTGCCAATAATGGTTTTGGTTTTTTGGTAAGTGGCATGCAACACTGCTCCATCCTGCACATTTACTTTATTTCCAAGCCGTATGCTGTTAACATCGCCACGCACCACAGCATTGAACCACACACTGCATTCATCGCCCATTACAACATCGCCAACTATTGTTGCATTAGGAGCAATAAAGCAATCGTTACCAAACTGAGGGAATACGCCTTCTACAGGGAGAATTACGGGCATCGGAATGTGAGTTTAATCTGTTGTAAATTTCGCATTGTTTTTTGAGGCTACATAATGTTTGCCCTGTTTTTTCAAGTAATTATCCGTTTTCGTAAATCTCCGGCCTGAAAAAGCCGGATTTATTTCCTCTTTTAAACAACATACGCAACCACAGAGCCACCGGTTTCGTTGCCGGTAATTTGAGGCCAAGAAACTATTTCCCGACATTTGCATCCATTCTCAACTATGAATCAACGGCAACTTTTTCTTCAACACGTAGCACAAACATCTCCCGCACCTTTGGCACTTGAAATGGTAAAGGCTGAAGGCTGCCGCATGTGGGATGCGCAGGGTAAGGAATATATTGATCTGATAGCCGGCATCAGCGTTTGCAATGTGGGCCATCGCCATCCCAAAGTGATAAAAGCTATTCATGAGCAACTGGATCAGTATATGCACCTCATTGTTTATGGCGAATTTGTTGAAAGCCCGCAGGTGCAGTACGCCAAGTTGCTTGCCGATCATTTACCTGCATCACTCAACTCCGTTTACTTTACCAATTCAGGAACAGAAGCAACTGAAGGTGCCATGAAACTGGCAAAACGTGTAACAGGCCGAACAGAGATTGTTGCGTTTAAAAATAGTTACCACGGGAGCACGCAAGGTGCATTAAGTATAATTGGTGATGAATACTGGCGCAATGCTTTTCGTCCATTATTGCCAGGTGTTCATCATGCCACTTATAATTCTTTTGAAGACCTTCAACTCATTACAACAAAAACTGCTTGTGTTATTGCCGAAACCGTACAGGCCGAGGCAGGTGTAATTGCTCCGTTGAAGGAATGGATACAGGCATTGCGTAAACGCTGTACCGAAACCGGCACTTTACTTATACTTGATGAAATACAATGTGGTTTTGGCCGTAACGGAACATTGTGGGCTTTTGAACAATTTGATGTGGTGCCCGATGTTTTACTATTGGGCAAAGCATTGGGTGGCGGCATGCCATTGGGTGCTTTTGTGGCTGATAAAGAATTGATGTGGAAGCTGACAGAAAACCCGGTGCTGGGGCATATCACTACATTTGGAGGCCACCCGGTTTGCTGTGCAGCGGGCATGGCTGCTATGAAGGTGTTGCTGGACGAAGAATTAGTAAAAGGAGTGGCTGATAAAGAAACTCTTTTCCGCAGTTTATTGCAACATCCAAAGATCGAAGCTGTACGCTCACGGGGGTTAATGATGGCGCTTGTATTTGACAGTTTTGAAACAAATAAAAAACTGATTGATGCCTGTATTGATAATGGTGTGATCACCGATTGGTTTTTGTTTGCCTCCGATTGCCTGCGTATTGTACCTCCGCTAACCATTACGGAAGACGAGATCCGCAAAGTGTGCTCGGTAATACTTTCCTGTCTTGATGCGTTGGATAAATAGCCCTTGTGGTATCAGAATTCGGTTTATTTTAGTGGTCCCAAAATAATCGTATGAAAAAAACGACCACCCCGTGTCCACAGCTTGTGAAAGCCGTACTGTTTTTTCTATTCTCTATATCAACTTTCATTGCCGGAAACGCTCAAAAAACTTCAGCTGGTAAATATCCTTCAACCTTATTGTGGCGCATATCAGGTAACGGTTTGCAAAAACCTTCTTACTTATATGGCACTATGCATTTAACAGATAAGCGCCTGTTTTATTTTGGCGATTCGTTGTATAAAGCAATTGAACAAACCGACGGTTTTGCCATTGAGGTTAATCCCGATGATCTGTCTACACAAATGATCAACTCTTTTACAAAAGAAGATAAGAGTGCTTATTTAAAAGATGCAGTTGATAAAGAACGATACAAAGGCATTAAGCGAAGATTAGAAAAGCGCTATGGGTTTAAAGCAGATAAGTTAACAAGACGGCAGGCTTACCTGGCAAAAGATGAGTGGCTGAAAGATATGCGGAAGCCTGATGATATGCACACATTCATGGATGCATGGCTTTACAATATTGCCAGGAACATGGGTAAATGGACAGGAGGTATTGAAGACCTGGAAGATCAGTTAAGCTTAATTGAAAAAGAAGAGGAATCGTTTATGTTTGAAGATCTGCTGATTGATCCAGAACTTATACAGAATGGATTGAACAAAATGATCGATACTTATCTGTCGCAGAATCTGCAGGAAATTGATGAACTGCTGAATAACAGGTTTGAAGCAAAGAAAGATGAGTGGCTGAACAAACGGAATATAAAAATGTCGCACAGGATGGACAGCATTCTTAAACAACGTAGTTGTTTTTTTGCTGTAGGTGCTGCTCATTTACCAGGCGATTCAGGTGTAATTAAATTATTAATTCAACGGGGGTTTAAGGTAGAGCCGGTTTTTTCTTCACAAAAAATTTCGCCTGATGAATATAAGCTAACAGGTACAAAAATGAAATGGCAACCGTTTGTGCCAACAGACAGTTTGTATCATGTCTTATTCCCTTCCAAGTCTGCTACAATGTTTATTAGTGGCAATGTGCTCAAAATGGAAATGTGTATTGATATTCCAACGGCTACTTACTATATCACCTGTGCTGTGCCCAACATGCGACAGGAAGCGAATAAGGAAAAGCTGGTTGAAGATATGCTGAAGGGATTTACCCAAGGCAGTAAGATCATTGAGCGGAAAAAAATAAATACTGATGGGCAAACAGGCTTGGAATTGTTGGTTGAAAAAGACGGTTATCTGCGTATTAAAGGATTCATTAAAGGCAATTATGCTTTCATGAATGTGATGGGGCATGAAACAAAAAAAGAAATGGTGACCGGTGTTATGGCTGAGCAGTTTTTTTCTTCGTTTAAAGTAAGTGATCATGCGTTGATGGTTTCGCATCAGATGAAAACATACACAAATGCTGAAGAAGGATTCAGCGTTTTAGTGCCAAACAAACCAGAGAATATAAAAGTTGAAAAAGAGATAGAAGGATGGGTATCTAAAACGTATTCTTCGATTGATCTTAAAAACAATGTGTACTTCATGATTGTTGTAAGAAGCACAGGGCCTGGCTTTTACATTAATGGTGATTCAAATTATTTTGCTTTGCAACGATCGAATTGGGGTGCATTAATGAAAGAAGTAAAACACGAGGAATATTTTAAGTTAGGCGAATACCCTGCTATGCGCTATGATTTTATGCTTGAACAGGACAAACAGAAAATGTTCAGTAAAACACTTACAATTAACCGTGGTAACCGCTCTTACCTGATGATTGCTGTTACTGAGAAAGAACTGGAAGCAAACGGAGTTATTAACAGCTTCTTCAACTCGTTTCAGTTGCTGGAATATAAACAGGCCAACTGGAAAACCCACACTTCTCCCGGCGGGCATTTCTCTGCTTATACACCGGCTCCTATAGAGATCAAACAAAAAAAGGATCAGCAATCCGGAACAGACAGTTTGAATACTTCTGTTACTTATGTGTCGTATGATTCATTAACTGCGGCATCGTACGAATTTTTAAAAGTTGCTTATACAGACTATTACCATGCAGCAACAGACAGCGCATTGTTTTATGATGCTCTTTATACACAAATCGAACGGTCTGATTCTGTCATCAGTACCAAATATGTGAGCAATGGAAAAAATAAAGCGCAGGAAGTTATTTTGCGGTTGAAGGATAATCAGAACTACCGGCGTATGCGGTTAGTGCTGCATGGTGATACCATGTATGTTGCTTCTGCTTTTCTGCATCCTGAGTTGTTGCACTCAACGGAAGTAAACAGGTATTTCGATGAAATGCTTCTGTTAACTACAGCCGGGCCAACTACCTTATATCAAAAGAAAACAAAGGAATTGTTAGCTGATCTTAATTCCGGCGACTCAGTACGTTTCAAGAAAGCAGCGGAGGGTATTGAAACTGCAATATTTGAAAAAGAAGACCTGCCAATGTTAAAAGAGGCTTTGCTGAAAAATTATGACCTGGCCGAAGAAGATCACCAGGATATTTACGATGATATTGCTGATATAATTGTTACAGTTGGCGACTCTTCCGTTGTTGATTTTGTCCGTCAAAAATATTTTTCGCCGGTTGTAGATAATGAATTGCAGAAGTTTGCTATGCTGCAAATGCTGGCATCAGTAAAAACAAAAGAAAGCTATGCGTTGATAAAAGACCTGCTTTTAAAAGAACCGCCACTGGTGGAATACATGGGCAAACTTGAGTATAAGCTAAAAGATTCACTTGCGCTTGCTGCTACTCTTTTTCCTGAAGTAATGAAATTGGCAGCCGATTCACTTTACTACGATTTTACAACTTCCCTTGCTAATAGTTTACTTGACAGCAGCCTGGTTACGCTGGAGATGATAAAACCATTTGAAGAAAATCTGCTGCAGATAGCAACAGAGTTGATGAATAAAATAAAAGCCGATCCGGAAACTGCAATATGGAACGAAAGAGAAGCGATTCATTTGCTGGCAAGGTTGAATACAGCAAAAGGAAATGCATTACTGCTGCGCCTTGTGGCATTAAACCTGAAATATCTTAACAACAGTTTGATCGTTGATCTGTTGCTGAACAAACAGGTTGTTCCAAATGAAAGTATTGAACTGCTTGCTGCTGATAAAGAGTACAGATTTGGTTTTTATAACAAGCTGCACAGCAAAGGGCTTGCTTCTTTTTTTCCGGCCAAATACAGTACACAAAAAGCATTAGCGGAATCAGATGTTTATATGATGGCCTCCGATGATTATACTGTTGAAAATATGGTTTACCTCGATAGTAAGGTGATCAACTATAAAGGAACCGAAAAGCGATTTTACTTGTTTAAAGTTAAGCTGGAGGAAGAGGGATGGTATCTCGGAATTTCAGGCGGGTATAATAAAGACACAAAAGTGCTTGCCATTAAAGATGGTGAAGATATTGGTGGTGTTTATTGGGCAAGTGAATATGATGCCAAAAAAGTAAACGAGCAGTTTGAAACATACGTTAAAGAGTATCTTGAAAGCCTTGATTAAAATTGTAAACGGAAACTTCCAAATACTCCAAAGCGTTTGTACTGTTCTTTCGGCAATGGTTGTGGCGATAAGCGCCAGATAAAATCAAACCGCAGTACACGAAAAATATTGTCGACACCGGTTCCAACTTCCATATATGTTTTTCCATTAAGGGATTGGAACTGGTGACCACGATCAAAGATGGTACCCACCTGGTTAAATGTGCGGTTGCCTTCACTCAAACTTCCCCACAAAACTTTTGCTGTCCAGAACTGGCGCAGCTTCAGTTTACGTGTTGGGGATAACCAGCGGAACATCCCATTTCCAATATTGTGTTCAAGATTAACGCCAGCATATTCATCGCTCAGGTATTCAAACCTGTTCATAAGATTGAACGCATATTTGTTGTAATAAAAGATCTCATTTCCCGGATGCATTTCAAGTAATGGAAAAGGAAGTGTACCATAGATCTTACCTCCATACACATTGTAATACAGTTCACCAATATTTGCAATCTTAAAGTAATCGTGTACCGAAGCTGTTAAACGGTGATATTGGTAATTACTTTTCAGGAAACCAGGAAAGCCTCTTGCATATTTTATTTCCGCAATAGGGTAGGGACTACCTAAGCTTGAACGCAGGAACGTTCCTTCCAGGAAACGTTCGAGATAAGCATAACGGAGGCGGAAACCAACTTCTGTATTATTCAAAGCTTCACCGGCTCCATCCGGATAAATGGATTTGTCAGGCAATGAACGGATGGGATTGAATTTTTTTCTTGTTCCTGAAATTTCAAATGTAAACCCGGCATGTGTTTCTTTTGAAAACTCGATACGCTGCTGTTCTACATGCAGAAATTTAATGGGCACCTGCGATTTTCTTGTGGCCAATGTAAATACATTATCTGTTCCTACTTCATCATAATAACGTTGTCCATTATCATAATCGTTTGTGTAAGACATGTACAACCGCATGCGGGGATCACGTTTGAACAGATGAGTGATCTCTGCACGACCTTTGAATTTTTTATCGGTGAAACCATACGCCAGGTAACCACGCAACCACCAGGTTTTACTGAAGTTTGTACTGGTGCCAATATCAAGCCTTGTGCGAAAACCTTCCACCACATTTGCGCTCATTACATTAAACCATGGGCCGTATTCAAAACTGCCGAATGCTTTATAACCTGTTGCTAGAAAAGTAGCAATATCGCTGTAACGTTTAAACAAAGGCATGCTTTGCAACGTATCGATCATGTTGTAAATGGCTTTTTCATTTTTTGCCAGTTCCTCATGTCGTGATTCTTTCCAGTATGTTTCCGTTTGCTGTGTAGAACCTGCAAGTAAAATGGTTTCTTCCAGTTTTTTATTTTTTTGCAACTGTTCCCACACCACACCGGAGTTGATAAGTACGTCTTTGTATGTAGTGGTTTTGCGCCCGGTTACACCAAACTTTTGTTTGCCAATTGGCGCCACATCAATTATGAATTTATCCTTCAGCAGAAACCAGGTGCTGTCGTTTACCAGTTTGTATTCCTGTACAATACTCAGCTTTTCCACATAATTCACATTTGCTTCCTTGGACAGGCGCAGGTTCATTTTCTGTACAGCAAAGCTTGTATCATGTATCCAGCAATCACCCTCAAATGTATTTTCACCTTTTCGTTTTGGTGTAAACACCAAATGAAAAAAACGTTTACCGGCTACATACTGTGTATCCGGCACACGGTAATTATAAAACGCATCACCATTATCGCTGATGGGGCTGATAAAACGTTTATCAAACACCGGAATATAGTTGTTGTAAACATTTATATTCTGATCCATTCCCCCCAGCAGCTTCTGCACACTTTCATTGTTTACACCTGATGTACGGCTGGCTTTTATTTCTTCTCTTCTTCGTAAAGGTGATTTCTGGTAATAATAATTTGAAATTGTTTCGGTAAGAAAAATTGGGAGAAAAGGTTTTTCTTCACTGGTGCTGTCAACATTCTGGTCAAGAATGAAACCGAACGGACGAAGCGGTCCTATGTTCTTGAATTTATCTTTATTGAAACGGTTAATATCCAGTTCAAGTTTATTGTACAGTTCGTATCCGAAGTTTTCAAAACGATAGCGGTCGTTCACTGGTTTTTGTCGTACTACTTTTCGCCAAAGTATCCAGCCTCTTCCGTATTTCGATTTCACAACAACTTCTTTCCCTGCGCTTCCACGTTCAAGTTGAATGGTCATAAAAACAGAATCACCAACGGTTGAAGGAATAGCAATGGTCATGCTTTTGTAACCAACGTATGTGATCAGCAGTGAATCCGTTGCAGCTATTGAGGTAAGGCGAAACATAAACATTCCGGCAGAGTCGCTCAGTTTGCCAATGCTTGAATTTTTTATAACAACCGAAGCAAAAGGAATCGGTTCATCGGAGTGGGAGTCTTTAATGATACCGGAAATAGTTTTTGTTTGTGCAGACATGGATAGGGTGCACAGGATAGACAGCACAAAATTCAGGATCAACTTCATCCGGTTAAAAGCGATTGTTTGAAGCAATAAAAGTAACGAATCCCAGCCGCCTTCAACTCTGCGTTTTTTCGATGAGCTAAGTGTTTTCCTCAACTTTCTGTTAAAAACCTGCAGGAATAGTTGCATTGGTATCAAAAAAACAAGTTACTTTGTAACTCAAAGTGCTTTTATGAGTAACCAAAATCAAACGCTCGAAACAATACAGGATATCCGTAACATGATGGACAGAAGCAGCCGCTTTTTAAGCCTGAGTGGCTTGAGTGGTGTGGGTGCAGGTATATGCGCCCTTGTGGGTGCTTGGTTTGCCAATGCTGTTATTGCTGGTTCAGATCGATTGAAAGATGTAAAAGGGGCAGGTATTGGCCGGCAGTATGATAATGGTGGAAACGGGCTTGATGTACTGCAATCGTTTATGGGGCACCGTTTGTTTATGATCGCTGGTATTACATTAATATCGGCTATTGTAGTGGCGGTTGTGTTTACGTATATCCGTAGCAGTAAGCAAGGTATTCCGTTGTGGAGCGCCACGGCACAACGCCTGGTGTGGAATGTTGCCGTTCCGTTGGTAGCAGGAGGTTTGTTTCTTTTAAAACTGATTGAAGCAGGTGTGTATGGTTTAATTGCACCTGGCTGTCTTATTTTTTACGGTATAGCATTGATCAACGGAGCGAAGTACACCATTGGAGAAATCCGTTTTCTTGGTTATGCTATGACAGCACTTGGATTAATTAATTGTTGGTTTCCGGGTTACGGGCTTTATTTTTGGGCCGCCGGATTTGGCCTGTTACATATAATATATGGTGTGGTGATGTGGAATAAATATGAACGGGGTGTTACGCAAACGGAGAAAAAAATATGAAGCTTCCAATAGAACAGCTGCAAAAAGTATTCGACAGCCGGGTGCGGTTAGGCATTATGAGTGCGTTAATGGTGAATGCGCAGGTTAGTTTTAATGAACTGAAAGAACTGATCAATGTAACCGACGGAAACCTTGCTTCGCATTTAAAAGCATTGGAAGAAAGCGGTTATATAAAAGTGAACAAAGGTTTTGTGGGCAGGAAAACAAATACAACATACGCAGTAACCAAGGCAGGAGAGAAAGCATTCCGCCTGCACCTTGATGCACTTGAGCAAATGATCAAGCAAATGGGAAAGTAAAATTTTTTTGTCAATAAACTTTGAAATACAAAGTACTTTTAAAATAAACAAAAATGAACACGCAACAGCAACCTTCGTTCTGGCAACGGTATGGTATTTTCATCAAATCGGTCCTTGTAGGATTTCTTATTCTTGTCCTTCTCATCCCCACTGCATTTATTGTAGAGCTGGTGCGTGAGCGGCAGGACAGGCAACGTGAAGTAATAGCAGAGGTAAGTTCTAAATGGGCAACGGCACAAATTGTAAGCGGCCCATTCCTGCTTATTCCTTACCATGAAAAAATTATTGACGACAAAGGCAAAGTGGTCCTGGTAAAACGGATGATGCATTACCTGCCTGAAACAGAAAATGTAAATGGCCAGCTTTTTCCTGAAGAGCGGCACAGAAGTATTTTTAAGATCATTCTTTACAAATCAGATCTTACCATCAGCGGAAAATTTTTACCCGTGCAGTTAAACGAAATAGGTGTTGATCCTGCAGATGTATTGTGGAATGAAGTGAGGCTTTGCCTTGGCATTTCCGATAACCGTGGTATTGCCGAAGCGTTATCACTGAAATGGAACGGTCAAACAGCATCAATGGACCCCGGTTTTCCTTCAACTGATATTGCCAGTTCAGGTGTAAGCAGTTTGCTGATGAATGCAGATGCGTTGAAGGATTCAGCACACACGTTTGAGCTGAAATTAAAACTGAAAGGATCGGAACGCCTTTATTTTACACCGCTTGGTAAACAAACGAATGTACAATTACAATCAACCTGGCCCGATCCTGCTTTCGATGGAAAATTTTTGCCAACACAATCAACTGTTACCGATAAAGGATTTACAGCCAGCTGGAACATCCTGCATTTTACACGTGATATTCCCCAGTTATGGAAAGATGAAAAACAGCATATCGATTCAACAGCATTTGGAGTTGAATTGTTGCAGGGAATTGACTCGTACAGCAAAACAATGCGTACAGTTAAATATGCAATACTGTTTATTGCACTCACCTTTTTTCTTTACTTCTTTATTGAAATACTGAAAAAAAGAAGTGTACATCCGTTGCAATATGTATTGGTGGGGCTGGCTTTGTGTATCTTCTACACATTGTTACTTTCCGTTTCGGAATACACAGGTTTTAATATAGCTTATCTTATTTCATCTATTGCAACCATCGGGCTCATTACAGCATACACATACAGTATTTTTAAACAGGTTGGAATTGCTCTTGCATTGCTGGTGTTTCTTTCATCACTCTACGGGTTTATTTATATCCTTATTCAGTTGCAGGATGGTGCTTTATTGTTCGGCAGCATCGGCTTGTTCATACTGCTTGCTATTGTGATGTATTATTCAAAGAAAATTGATTGGTATGGTGATAGCAAACGAACTGTATCAACAGAACCAATCACTGATAATATTTCTGCACCATGATAAAGCTTTTAAAAAAAATTCGCAGCAGTGTGCTGGTAATCTTAACGCACACATTTGCTTTACCTGTACTGAAGATTGTGCGGCGAAAGAAAAAATTCCCTTACAATATGGAGCAGCTAAGTGCATTTCCTTACGAAACTGTAGGCAATGAATTATGGCAAACAATGAACGCACATAATCTGCGGTTGCTTCCATATTATGAGCGGCATGATATTAAACATGTAGTACTCAATTATCCGTTTACAGATGAAGGTGAAGTGTGCCTGCAGTTTTTTATGCTGGCAAACGGGCGGATTTCGTTTCCCGTTCTTGCAACAGTAATTTATGGATTGGTAACCATGCCTGAATATTATCATTCATTCAAAAAAGCATACCAACGGGGAAAAACAGCAGGCGATTTTTCAAAACTCGATTGGTTTGCGATTATGCCCGAGCAGTTGATACAGGTTCGTAAACAATATCAAATAGTGTAATTCTATGAAGTCGTTTTATTATGCTGTCAGCGGATTGCTGTATGCTTTGCGGAAAGAGTACAATCTGCGTTTACATGCCGGCAGTGCAGCAGCTGTTTGTATTGCCGGTTTGTTCCTGCACATTTCTGCAATGGAATGGATGCTGGTGATCATGTGTATGGTTGCTGTTATTGCAGCAGAATTAATAAATACCGCACTTGAAATTTTGTGCGATCATGTAACACCGGAGCAACACCCATCCATAAAAATGGTAAAAGATATTGCAGCAGCTGCAGTATTGGTTGTAAGTACCGGTGCAGCTATTGTTGGTGCTATGATCTTTATACCTAAACTTTTTTAAGCTCAGTTATGCAACGAATTTTATTTTTCTCCGTTGGCTTTTCATTGTTGCTGTATGCTTTTCGTGTATGGTACACCGGCAGTTTCCTGTTCCTGTTTATTCCATGGAATTTGTTTCTTGCATGGCTTCCATTGTATTTCAGCAGTCAGCTCAGGAGCGCTGGTTTTTCTTTCCGCAACCTGTCATTCATGGCTTTGTGGCTGTTGTTCTTTCCTAATTCACCTTACCTGATCACCGATCTGTTTCATCTTGAACAAAGAGCAGGAGTTCCCTTGTATTACGATCTGGTATTGTTGTTTATGGCTGCATGGAATGGATTACTTATGGGTTTATTATCATTAAGAAACATCGAACGTTTTTTATTACAGCGGTTTTCTGTTCTTAAAGTGCGGGCTGTTATTTTTTCATGCATTGCGTTGTGCGGTTTTGGTATTTATCTTGGCAGGTACGACAGGTATAACAGCTGGCACCTGGTAACTCAACCATTGGATCTGCTGAAAGGTATTGCTGCAAAAATTATGTATCCGGCATCGCATCCCGGAGCGTGGGCTGTAACCATTTTGTTTACTGTGGTGTTGTTGCTCATCTATGAAGCACTAAAAAAAATGCCTGCTCATTTTAATGAGCAGGCATCCTTATGAAAAAGTAAGCTGATTAAAAATCGAGACCAACTGATAAATGCATGACTGGTTTTCCCTGGAAGATGCCGTTCATTTGCCAGCCGGCATCAAAGCGAAGGAAGTAGCCGAGCAATGTACTTCTTGCACCAAAACCATAACTGCCAAGGAAAGGACCAACGCCCGGTGCTTTAATGGTAACTGTAACCGGACTGTTTGGATCGTTTGCATCGGTATATGAAACCTCTGGTCTTCCGATCTTATTGTAGCGGCCATTCCATGCAGTACCAAGATCAATAAACTGTACTAACTGGAAATTACGCAGGAATGCATTGTTGATTGGTTTATTAAAGAATGTAGTGAACACGGGCAAACGTAATTCACTGTTAATGACAAGTGCATTGTTTCCGTTTGCTGCATTTTGTGTAAAGCCACGCAGGTTTACTGCCAGCGATTCGTACACATAACTCTGATCTGCTGCCGGACGGTTTGCTGTATTGAAATAGCGTTCTTTAACAACACCGTTTCGTACAACCTGGTTTTGACCGAGCATAATCCAACCATCAGTACCACCCAGGTAATAAATAAATTTATTATCGCCCCATGATACATCTGCAGCACCACGCACTGCCCAGATAAAGTTGCGGTAAATGCGCAGGTAATGACGGGCATCAAAACCAAAATTGAACGTAAGATCACCGGGGCGTTCAGAATAATTACCGCCTAAACGGTTGAACATTTCCACCCAGCCTTTTGCACGGAAACCATTCCAGATGTTGGTAACAGGGTTAATGGTATTGTCGTGTACAAATTCAACTCTGCCTAATGCAAAGTTTTCATCAAGATTTGGTTCGGCAAGTGAACCTGCAATCTGGTCGTTACTTTTTACAATGTACACATCTCTGCGTATACCGGCTGTTACCTGTATACGTTGTACTTCGTTTAACGGATAGGCGATGTTCCCCTGGTAAATACTGTTGAGTATTTGCACAGGAAACACACCTCTTGCTGTTTGTATCGCATTTCCAATAACGGAAGCACGGTAATAAGTAAGTCCCCAGTCAATGCGGCGT